>NZ_JBNGOX010000011.1:0-124758 GCF_050589785.1 Carboxylicivirga caseinilyticus
AAGTCCCCTTCAGGGGATTTAGGGGTGACATAAAATGATATTTTATTACAAATTGAAACTAACGTTGTTCTGATGTTTAGTTTTTGGACACCCTCCTTAATCTTTATGTAGTATTGAATTAAAGACTAAAAATAGTTTTTACCTTATCAACGTAATCAAGTTTTTCCCATGTAAAGAACTCAACTTCTTTCATTACTTTTTGGCCGTTCTCGATAAACTCAACCTTTTCTTTATAAGGACTACGTCCAACGTGACCATAGGCAGCTGTTGGTTCAAATATTGGATTCTTTAACCCAAAACGTTTCACAATTGCACTAGGGCGCATATCAAAAATACCTTCAACCTTTTCAGCAATTTCGCCATCGGTAAGGTCTATTTTTGATGTTCCATAGGTATTAATATATAATCCCACAGGTTTTGCAACTCCAATGGCATATGCAACCTGAACCAAAATCTCATCAGCTACACCAGCAGCAACCAGATTCTTTGCAATATGACGTGTAGCATAAGCAGCAGAACGATCAACTTTTGAACTGTCTTTACCGCTGAAGGCACCTCCGCCATGAGCACCCTTGCCGCCATAGGTATCAACAATGATTTTACGACCTGTTAAACCGGTGTCGCCATGTGGTCCACCGATAACAAATTTACCTGTAGGGTTAACATGTAATATATAATCATTAAAAAGGTGTTGCTGATTATCCGGTAAAATAGCTTTTACACGAGGAATCAATATATTCTGTACATCGTCTTTTATCTTAGCTAGCATTGCTTCATCTTCATCAAACTCATCATGCTGAGTAGAGACTACGATTGTGTGTACTTTTAATGGCTTATTGTTTGAATCATATTCAATGGTAACCTGGCTTTTTGAGTCCGGGCGAAGGTAAGTCATCACTTTTTCTTCTCGACGGATATCAGCAAGTTCTTTTAGTAAAATATGAGACAAATATAAAGGTAGAGGAAGGTAATCTTCTGTGTCTTTGCAGGCATAGCCAAACATCATACCCTGGTCACCGGCTCCCTGTTCTTCTTCATTTGCCCGTTCAACTCCTCTGTTAATGTCAGCTGACTGCTCATGAATAGCCGAGATCACTCCACATGAACCGGAATCAAACATATAGGCTGCATCAGTATAACCAATTCGTTCGATTACTCTGCGGGCCACATTTTGTGTTGGAACAAAGCCTGTTGTTTTTACCTCACCGCTTAATACTACTAAACCGGTAGTTACCAATGTTTCACAAGCTACCTTGGATTCAGGGTCCTGACGAAGTAATTCATCAAGAATGGCATCAGAAATCTGATCAGCTACTTTGTCAGGATGTCCTTCCGACACTGACTCGGATGTAAATAAATAACCCATATCAAAACTCTTTAAACAACTACACTTGAGTTGCATCACTATTATTACTATATTGATATGTGAAAAAAGGAAGTTAAAACGAAGTACGCGTTTTAGCACTTTTTTAGAGTGGTTGCAATCAGCCAAATCCTTCCACTTTTCACTAGTTGCAAAGTAATGAAATAATAAAATGATGCGCAAGCAAAAGAAGAGTATTTTGTCTTGATTGTATCTTTTCTAAGTGTATTCTAGTGAGTTACTTTGTTAATCAATGTTTTTGACATTTTTTTTGAATTTTTTTTCGAAAAAATATTTGGAGGGAATTGAATTTGATATATCTTTGCATCCGCATTTGAGACAGAGAAAGTGATCCAAAGGCAATAAGGTCCCTTCGTCTAGTGGTTAGGACGCAAGGTTTTCATCCTTGAAACAGGAGTTCGATTCTCCTAGGGACTGCAAAAGTAAAAGAATTAACAATATTATTTTGTATTAAGATGGCAAATCATCAATCAGCGAAAAAAAGAATTCGTCAGATAGAAAAGAGAAGACTTCACAATAGATATTACGCTAAAACAGCTCGTAATGCTGTGAAGGAGTTGAGAGGTACATCTGAGAAAGAAGCTGCTCAGGAGTTGCTTCCTAAAGTTGCCTCAATGCTGGATAAGTTGGCTAAAAGAAACATTATTCACAAAAATAAAGCTGCTAACTTGAAATCTAAGTTGGCAAGCCACGTGAACAAGCTTTAATCAAAGCTTCTTAAGGTCCCTTCGTCTAGTGGTTAGGACGCAAGGTTTTCATCCTTGAAACAGGAGTTCGATTCTCCTAGGGACTGCTAATGCCTTTCGGGAAACTGAAAGGCTTTTTTAATGCAATAAATATTTTGCCAATAACCAGTTAGTTCTAGTATAAAACTACTGAGTAAATGTATTGGTCCCTTCGTCTAGTGGTTAGGACGCAAGGTTTTCATCCTTGAAACAGGAGTTCGATTCTCCTAGGGACTGCGAAAGTCTTCCAAATGCTGGAGGACTTTTTTTATGTCAAATATTTACTTTGTCAATTTGCATCATTATCTTGAATACAAAAGAAAATGATGAATCCATACCAACATCTAAGCATTAAGGAATGGGCATTGGAAGATCGTCCTCGTGAAAAATTACTTGAAAAGGGAATATCTTCGTTATCTGATGCCGAACTGCTAGCTATTATCTTAGGTTCTGGTAGCTCTAAGGAAAGTGCTGTGGATCTTGCAAAAAAGATTCTGAAAGACTGTAATAATAATTTAAATGAGCTTGGGAAGAAGTCGGTAAAAGATTTAAAAAGTAAGTACCATGGAGTAGGTGATGCTAAGGCAATAACAGTTGTTGCTTGTTTGGAATTAGGAAGAAGAAGAAAGTTGCAGGAAGCTGCAAAGCGAATTAAAATAACTCAAAGTAAAGATGTGGTTGATATTTTTCAACCTATTCTTGGTGATCTTCCACATGAAGAGTTTTGGATTTTATTATTGAATCGGTCCAATAGAGTGATTACCCGTTATAAGATTAGTCAGGGCGGTGTTGCTGGAACTGTGATTGATATTAAAATTATTTTAAAGTCTGCTATTGATCATTTAGCTTCTTCAATTATTTTATGTCATAATCATCCGAGCGGGAATATACAACCAAGTGATATGGACAGACAAATTACAAAAAAAATGAAGGAAGCTGGAAAAATTATGGATATTCCGGTATTGGATCATCTTATTATTACCGAATCGGCTTACTATAGTTTTGCTGATGAGGGGGAATTATAAGAAATTAGTCAGTAGAAAGAATCTCTTTTAATTCAATAGTTTCGTTTTCCCAATTAACGAGTCTTCTCGCTTTTATTGCATTTTCTTTCCATGTTTTAATGAGTGATGGTGTTTCTCGTATTTCATTAATATTTTTTGCAATGTTTTGCGGACTAATATCTGAAATTACAGTCCCAAATTCATATTTATTTATAAAACGTTCAATTTCAGGAAAATTAACGCCCAGAATTGGAAGTTGTGCTTGCAATGCGTCAAAAAGTCTGTTGGGTAAAGCATAATAGTTGTTTAGGCCAATGTTTTCAAGCAATGCTATTCCTAAATCGGCTTGTGCAGTATATTTAGGTAATTCCTGAAAAGGTACTTTACCAACAAAGGTAATTTTATCTCCTAAATCATTACTACGTTCTTTTAATTCATTCAAAAGGTCCCCATCGCCAACTATTAAAAGTTTTATGTCTTCTAATATTCTCATAGCATCTATCAGTTCCTTTAAGGCTCTACCATGGTTTACAGCTCCTTGATAAATTAGGGTGAAAGGATTGCCTGATTTTGTTTGTAAATCATTTACATCAATAATACGCGAGGACAAGGGTGCATTGCGGATAACTAAAAAGTCTTTATTGTATTTATCTTTATAGATATTGGCGATTGATTGGCATACTGTTACACCATAATCAATCCCGGGAACAAATAATCTCTCAGCTGTCAACCAAATATTCTTTATCCATAATTTATGTTGAATTTCAGGAACTTCCGGAAAATACTCATGGCTATCAAAGAGCAAGGTATTTTTTTTTAATATTCTTCCCAGACTACATCCGGTTAAAGTATCCAGATCAACTGATACAATTAAATCATATTTACGAAAAAGCAAATAAAAAAATATCCTTAGGTTGAAGATGAGATAAAATTGTGGGCCTTTTTGCCAAATTGTATTTAGATAGATTGTTTTGGATTCAATTCTATGATTGGAAATTAAATTTTTCTTCTTTCTACACAAAAAAGTTGTGTTGTATCCACATTCACTTAATGTTAGTGCTAATTTGTGCAGACGATAGTCAGTGGCCAATTCGCTAACAGTACAAATGATAGCTTTTTTCTCTAATTTAGAACTCAATTTATAAGGTATAGATATTTTGAATCATACAAATATAAGTAAAGAGAATCTTATTCTATATTTGATTAAAATATTATAGTATAAAGTTCGTTAGCAAATTGGGGGTATTATTTTGAAGAAATTACCATACATATTACCATATTATCATGTTGTAAGTGATCAGCACTTGCCACATATAAAGCATTTGTTTTATGTGAAGTCTGTTCGGGAGTTTATTGATGATCTGGAATATATCGGTAAGAATTACTCTATTGTTGGCTTAACTGATTTTTATCAAGCAGCAAAAGAAAGATTTATTAATATTAAGAAACCTATTGCACATCTGACATTTGATGATGGATTAAGTGAATGCTATAATGTTATTGCTCCAATCTTAAAAAGTAAAGGCATTCAGGCTACATTCTTTATTAATTCAGGTTTTATTGATAACAAGGACCTGTTTTTTCGTTTCAAAGTATCTCTACTTATTGATGATTTATTATCCAAAGGTAAATTAACCAGAGAATTAGAAGTGCAATTAAAGGATTACCTATATTCAGATAATGAAGTGATTGATAGACTTGCTCAAGACAATGGGGTTGATTATAATGAATTTTTGAAAAGTAATAAGCCTTATTTAACCAGCGATCAAATTCAGTCATTAATAGAGGATGGATTTACTATTGGTGCACATAGTCATGATCATCCCGAATTCAGGTTTGTTTCAGAAGATTTTGCTCTCAATCAGGTGGTAAAAAGTGTTGATGAAGTGTCCTCACGTTTTAATCAAAATATAAAGGCATTCTCGTTTCCTTTTACAGATTTTGCATTAAAAAAAGAGTTTTTCAATAGACTTTATAAAAGTGAGATAATCGATATCAGCTTTGGTACTGCAGGCATAAAAAAGGATGAAATAGCAATGAATTTTCAGAGGGTGCCAATGGAATTCAAGTATAAAGCGAAAAGTATTATTGGTTATTATAATTTAAAATCCAAAATGAGACAGCTTCTTGGCAAGGATCTGATTTTAAGATAAGAATGAGAGAAATAAAATTAGAGGAAAATAAGATATTGCACTTAAAAAGAAGTGAAATTGAGGATCAAAAGTGGGATGATTGCGTTACGAACTCTTCTTTTGATAATCCTTTGGCTTATTGTTGGGTTTTGGATATTATGTATCCAAAATGGGAAGCCATTGTAGACAGTGAATATAAATGGGTATTGCCAATAACAGCAATAAAATTTTTAAAATGGAAATTTATATCTCTTCCTAATTATGTACAATATTTGGGTTTTATTGGAAGTTCATCGGGTGAGGAATTTAAAAGTATTTTATCATGCCTGAAGAGGGAGTTAGGTTTGGTGTTTGTTACTTTTGGTCAGACACCTGGTATAAATGATAATTTAATAGCAGAATCTTATTTGAGGACAACATATCATCTTAATCTGAATCAATCTTACGAAGACATTAAATCTAATTATTCAAGCAGCTGTAAGAAAAATATTAGAAGAGGGTGTAGGGAAAATGTTCAGATTAGCATAAGTGATTCGTCTGATGAACTTATACAGTTAAAGTCTGAAATGGTGAAATTTAAAGGACTGGATAGAATTTCAGATATTAGTAATTCGAGATTAAAAGAATTGATAAGTGTTGCTATAAAATTTAAAAAAGGAGTTTTATATAAAGCTGAGGTGAGTGATAAATTGTGTGCGAGTGCTTTTTTTATATTTGGTGCGAGAGGGGTTAATATTTTTTCTGCAACAAACAGTTTGGGACGATCATCAAAAGCTTCATTTTTATTAGTAGATAATTTTTTACACGAATATTGTAAGAAAGATTTATATCTTGATTTTTGTGGATCAGATATTAAAAGTATTGCAGATTTTAATTCAGGATTCGGGGCTGTTCCATTATCTTATACAGCTTATAAAATATCCAAGAACACAATGTCATATTATATATGGAGGATACTGGTCAATATATAAATTTTCTCAATAAGATAAGGGATTCATTTAGGCTTTATCCTGATAGAAATGCGCTATATATTGGAGGTCGTTTCTATTCTTTTAAAGAATTGGAAAGGCAGGTTGGCACTATCTGTGACTATTTGTTGACTAATTGTGTTGATAGCAAGGCAATTGGAGTTGTTGGGAATCATGATTTAAAGAGTTATGCCTCAATTCTGGCAATTATGTTCTTAGGTAAAACATTTATTCCAATTTTAAATGATGCCCCTGAAATAAGAAATGAATACATCCTGAATCTTTGTAATGTAAATGTTGTGTTAAACTCCCGGGATACAGACTTAACACAATATGATATTCTTACACCAGATTCAATGGTGGACAGGGTTGTTATTCCGGAATTAATCATCAATCAGGAGGATATATTGTCTGTGTTATTTACTTCCGGAACCACAGGAGTCCCTAAAGGAGTGCCTTACACATTTAAGAATATTAATTGTACTCTGGATGCCTATTTTAAGCTGGGTATGGGTATTGGAATTGAAGACAAATTCTTGCAGATGTTTGACTTTAATTTTGATATGTCCATGTTGTCGTATTTGCCGGCTTTTTGCATTGGAGCTTGCATTTATCCTTGTAAAAATAGTAGTATTAAGTATTTAAATGCTTTAGAATTGTTATTAAGGCATGAGATCTCAATTGCCACTATGGTCCCCACAACATTACATCTATTGAGGCCATATTTTGAAAGGCTTCAATTGCCTAATCTAAAATATAGTTTATTGGGTGGAGAACCTTTTTCACAGGAGCTTGCTAATCAATGGATGAAATGTATACCCAATGGAAAGGTATTTAATATATCCGGACCGACAGAAACAACCATGGCATGCATGGGATACTGGGTTCCTAGAGAATTGGAGAGGCAGCAGCAGCATAATGGGATTCTGGCATTTGGTTTACCTTGGCCAAATACACGAGGTATAATTGTGGACTCTCAGAATAAAGAATTGCCAAAGTTTAAAAAAGGGAATTTGTCATTTTCCGGTGATAATGTTATGCAGGGATATTTAAATCAGGAAGAGCTAAATAAAGAGGTGTTTTTTTATAAAGAAGGAAAGAGATTTTATAAAACAGGAGATATTGCTTTTATTGGTGAGGATGATACCTTTTATACTTGCGGGAGGTCTGATAATCAGGTTAAAATTAATGGATACAAGGTGGAGTTAAGCGAGGTTGAACATGCCTGCAGAACCTATCTTAAACTATCTAATGTCTATGTCGCTGTAATGAATTCAGGATCTATTGTAAATCGTATTGTAGTTTTTTATGAATCATCGGTTTTATTGAATTCAGATAAGCTAATCTCAGTATTGAGAGAAAAATTACCGCCATATATGGTGCCACAAAAGTTTGTATGCGTCAAAGAGTTTCCAAGGAATAATAATGGAAAAATTGATAAACAAGGTTTAAAAGAAAGTCTGCTTAATGAATCATAATGTGTTAAATAGAGACAATCTTCAATCATTTTATAATAGAGCTCTTTCATTAAAAGAACGGTTTGTAAACTATCAGGAAATCTGTTTTCCGGGTGATAACTTGCATGCATGGCCGCAATTTATATATGGTTTTTCAGAAGATACTTTTCGTGTGGAGGAAAGACTCATGCAGGTACTGGAAAAAGTAGAATTCCCGGCATATGTTATAATTGATTCTGAACATAAAGAGGTACTGGATTCTTTAAGATCCTTGGGTTTTATGCCTGTTGAAATATGGCCGATGATGTATCTTAACATTAGTGATTTTAACAAGGATCTACAGGAAAATATGCTTACAGATTACGACTCTCAGATTTTAGCATTAATAAATGAAACTCATTTTGCAAAACAACCACTTGAAGAAGAATATTTCAAGTATTTGCTTGGTTTAGAAGGATGTATGGTTTTTGGTATGTACGATGCAGATAAAGTGGTTGCAGCTTGTTTGACATTCAAGCAAGATTCTAATCTTGGTATTTACATGATGTCAACCAATAATAATTATAGAGGAAAAGGATGGGGGCGCAAGTTACTTCATAATATTATCTCGGATTGTAAAACAAAGCAAATTCAATCATTAACTTTACAAGCAAATCAGTTGTCAGTTGGATTCTACAAAAAAATAGGATTCTCCATAACTGGTAATTATTTAATCTTTGTAAAGAAATAACTACATATGGACAAAATAGAAGGTGAAATTATAGCTATTGTAGCCGGTATTTTGAAAGTAAATCAATCAGATCTTCAACTAGAATCGTCAGGGGATTCTATTCATCAATGGGATTCATTGGCTCACGCTTCGATTATTTCAGCAGTTGAGGAATATTTTGATATAAAATTTGACGTGATGGATATCATTCAGATGAGAACCATTGATGATATTATCAATACCGTCAAAAAAGTATCGTAAATGAAATTTATTAACGTAAAGAATGGTGAAATACTATCTTTTTTAGAACAGTATAAAAAGGAGGATAGGTCTGTTTTGCCAATTTCGACTTTACGAGCAAATTCATTTTATAATAATCCAAAAGCATCTAATGAAGATGTTGTTCTGGTTTTGGCATACAAGAATGATCAATTAGTTGGGTTTATTGGTTTTTTACCAGATTATTTGCAAGGTGATCCAACGAAAAAATTTGCATGGAACAGTGGTTGGTGGATTGATGAAAATAAAGGTAGAGATATAGCCATCCCATTACTTCTTTATGGAATGAAACAATGGAATAATATGGTTGGCTTTATCGATCTACCTTACCATTCGTTTAATATACTTAATACTTTACGGTTAATTGATGTATTGGGGGTGGATAGTGGCGTTAAATATGTGCTAAGACCCTATCTCCCAAATAGTAATGTACTGCAGTGCTTTTTTAGTTTATTACCGGGTATTATTCCGTCATGGTTGCTAAATAGTAAAGTAGATACAAGCTTTTCTTTAGTAAGAGAATTGACAAATGATATGGAGTATTTTATCGCAGAAAACCAGAAGAATACATTTGCGAAAGATAGAAATGATTTTGAGTGGATTAAAAATTTTCCATGGTTATCAACACAGGATAATTACATAAATGAGCAAAAGAAGTATCCATTCAGTTTAGTTACTTCGTCATTTTGTTTAAATTATTTTAAAATAGAAATAAACAAAGAGGTAGTATCAGTTGGTCTTATCAAGGAAAGAGATGGACATTATTATTTACCTTTCCTTTATTTGAATGAAAAGTATATAAAATCTGTTCTAATTGATATTGTTAGTCATATCATAAAAAGTGGAGGGTTGAGTTTATATATTTATAATTCGGTTTTTAATGAAGTTCTTGGTGAAACTGTTATAAAATATTTACCGCAAAAAGAAGTGTTTCAGAAAACGGCATTTACAAAGGATTTCATAAAGTTATGGGGTGCGCAGATTAATTGCCAGGATGGAGATGGGGATGCTGTTTTTGCTTAGGAGGTGTTAAATATCTTGTTATGCTTGGAAACAGAATAAAAAAAATATTTATATTATATAGAGGTAATATAGTTGCACAAGCATTAAACTTAGTTGTTTTTTTTGGAGCAACATACTATTTTCCTATTGATATAATTGGAACGTATTTTATTTTCGTTGCTATTGCTGAAATTTGTGGATCCTTCTTTTCATTACAGTCCCATTTAACTATAGCGCTAGCTAATACTTTCAAAGATAAATATCAGAACTGGAAAGCAGGTTTTAACATTATTTTATTATTTCATGTTTTATTTATTGTTGGTATAATTATAATTTATTTTCTGCAAAGAAGCTTTTTCAGTGGAGTATTCGCATTTAAATTATGGTATTTTTTATTGCCTATCTCTTCTCTTTTTTTTGGAATGAATCAGTTAGGTGAACATTATTTAATTGCTATTTATAGATATTCATTCGTTAGTAGATTAAAGTTTATAAGGGTTGTTTCTTTTAGTTCTGTTGTTTTAGTATTTATTTTAGAACCCAATAGTATAAATGCACTTATATTAGGGTATTTGGTGGGGCAAATTACACAAGTTGTCGGGTATTATTTTTTGGCATATAGAAGATTATCAATAAAATTTTCAATTCTCGAAGTGAAAATTTTACTGATACAATTCTTTAATAAATACAAACACATTCTTATTCTTAATACAATAGTTTCACCTATAAATATTATTAGTAATCAATTGCCAGTAATATTGTTACCAATCTTGTATAGTAAAAGTGTAACTGCTAATTATGGAATTGTATTTAAAACCCTTCTTTTTCCGGTAATGTTATTTTCTCAGGTCTATGGACAAGATATTTATGTGAAGGCGTCAAATATTTTTAATAAAAAGGAGCCATTATCCAATTTCTGGAAGTTAGAACTTCGAAAACTTTTTATCATTGCGATTATTCCATTTATCATAATATATCTAATAAGTCCATGGTTTTATGAAAAAGTAATGGGACAAGAATGGTTGTTAGCAGGTGATATTACCAGAATCATATTAATTTGGATGTTTATCAATTTTATAAAAACACCATTAGCATCATTAATATCCATTTTACAATTACAGAAGAAATGGCTAGTATTTGAGGTTTTTCAATTAATTGGCAGATTATTAATCTTTTTTATTTCATATGTATTTACATTTAGTGTTCAGTATACATTAACTTTGTATGCTTTAATAAGCTCATTTGCAGGAATAATTCTATTAATATATATATATTATTCAATTGGAAGGAAAGGATTTTAAATTCCATAAATATTAAATGTAGAATTTTTCTAAAATATTTTTAAGTGAGAAAATGATCAGAAAAAGAGTTTTAAAAGTAGAAGGATTAGATTATTTACTATGGGGTTTTTAAAGAAGTTACTCTTAAAAATTGATAATACTTTTTTTCGTTGGTGTGTTCGAAAAATATACCCACAATACAAAAGACCTATCAACGGCTATCTGGAGCATTATAAGGTACTTTGGACCTATGTTTTTATGCAAAAAGTATTGGGATTTAACAGAAAAGTGCCATGGCCGGTTGATTTTAGAAGTAGAATTATTGGCTGGGAGTTTATTGAAAAAGGTATAATCTGTGATCCAGGAGATAATTTAGGAACATACATTAATGCATGTGGAGGTTTAAAATTTGGCGATAATGTTGAATTAGGTCCGAATATAACAATTGTTACGACCAATCATTATAAGTATGATGTTAGAAAAACATCAAATAAAAAAGGAGTAATAATAGGTAATAATGTATGGATAGGTTCACATTGTGTGATCCTTCCAGGGGCGGTAATTGGTGATGAAGTAACAATTGGTGCAGGATGTGTAATAGATAAAGAGATACCCTCTAAATCAACTGTTGTGCGAGGAGATGATAGTATTAAGATTATACCTAAGACCAAAGATTATGAGTGGGATATATATAAGGAAGAATTGACCTAAATAAATACTTATGCAAACAAAAATATTTAATCAGGAACAAAGTATTTTTAATCGGTTTATCGCCGAGATTCGTGACACTTCAATTCAAAATGATCCGATGCGTTTTCGCCGGAACATTGAAAGAATGGGAGAAATAATGGCTTACGAAGTAAGTAAGGACTTGATATATACTGATAAATCAGTTACAACTCCTTTGGGCATAGCCATTGAAAAAGTACCATCGGAAGAGGTGGTGATAGCGTCCATTTTAAGAGCCGGATTGCCTTTACATCAGGGAGTATTGAATTATTTCGATCGGTCTGAGAATGCGTTTGTTTCGGCTTACAGAAAATACAACGAGAAAGGTGATTTTGATATTCATATTGAATATATTTCTTCACCTTCGCTGGATGGAAAAACAGTATTATTGTGTGATCCTATGCTGGCAACCGGTACTTCCATTGAACTGGCTTATAAGGCACTTCTTCACAGAGGTAAACCAAAGCATGTTCATATCGTTTCGTTAATTGCAAGTCAGGCAGGAGTGCAATATGTTGAGAATATGTTTAAGGATGAGCCTGCAACACTTTGGCTGGGAGCAGTAGATGAAGAATTGAATGCTAAATCATATATTGTCCCCGGACTGGGAGATGCCGGTGATTTGGCTTATGGAAGCAAAATCTAAACAATTTTTTTTACTATACTTTTATCATTACATTCTAATAAAAGTTGATCAATAGTTTTATTGAATACTGGGTGAATCAGGTTGTTCCAATGATCAGAAAGTGGTAAAAGTGTAAATCTCCTTTCGTGAAGTAATTTATGTGGAATGATTAATCTTTCTGATTGAAAAATCACATTATCGATAAATAAGATATCAATATCAATAGGCCGGGATTCATACTGAGTTCCGGTTTTTTCTTTTCTTCCTAAGGCTTTTTCAATTTTTTGGGTTGTATCTAAAAGTGTAATTGGATCTTTACTGGTATCAAATTCAACTACCTGGTTGATGAAATTTTGTGAGGATTCAAAACCCCATGGTTCACTTTCATATAGGTTTGATACTTTACAAGGATTACATAGTTCGCTTGTTAATAATTTAATTGCCTTAGCTAAGTATTCTTTTGTATTGCCAATGTTTCCACCTAACAGTAAAATAGCTTTGTTATATTTTATCATTTTGTTGTTTGATAATGAATTGCAGAAAAATATTTTATCTTAAACCGACCATATAGTATAGTTGATTATCCTTAAATTTAATTGTACTTTGATGGTTATTTTTAATACTTTTGCTTGCAATCTTTAATTATTAACCCATACCAACTCAAATTACAGATTATGGTAAAATTTTTCAAATACTTATTGGCCACATTTGCAGGAGGCTTGGTGGCTGCAATTTTTCTTGTACTTATTTTCATTGGTATACTTTCAGCTATTGCCTCTTCAGCTGATAAAGAAGCAAAAATAGAAGAAAATACCTTATTAATTCTGAATCTCGAAGGACCAATTTCAGATAGAGTTGTTGAGAATCCTTTTGAAGATGCATTGGCTGAAATATCTGGTAATCCGGCAGCAGAAGGTTTGAACAGAATTTTGGCGAATATCGAAAAAGCCAAAAGAGATGAAAATATTTCAGGGATTGTACTTGAAACAGGTCTTTTATCAGCGGGTTATGAAACCATAGAAGAGATAAGAGAGGCATTGGTTGATTTTAAATCGACAGGAAAGTTTGTATATAGTTTTGCTCCAATATATACTCAGAAAGGATATTATCTTGCGTCTGTTTGTGACAAGTTGTATCTCAATCCCGGTGGGATGGTTGAGTTAAATGGATTGTATGCTGAAAGAACTTTTTTCAAAGGGACACTTGATAAAATAGGTGTTGAAATGCAAATTGTTAAGCATGGTAAGTTTAAATCGGCTGTTGAACCATTTATGTTGGAAGAGATGAGTGAGCCAGCTCGCTTACAAACAGAAGTTTATTTGAACTCCATGTGGAATCATCTAAAAGATAAGATTGCTACCGCTCGTGGCGTAGATGTTGCCTTGGTGGATGATATTGCCAATCAAATGCCAATGCTGCGCGATCCTCAATTATTATTGGATAATAAGCTGATTGACGGTTTAAAATATAAAGATGAATTCCTTGATGAATTGAAACAATTAACCGAAACGGAAGCTAAAGATGACCTGAAAGCAGTTAATAGCAGCAAGTATGCTAAGGTTTATGTAGCAAAAGAAACAAAAGGATTTATACGGGATAAAATAGCTGTGATTTATGCTCAGGGAGGAATTGATGATGGATCCGGTTCAGGAATAATTTCTGAGGAATTATCAAAAACGATTCGTAAAGCTCGTCGAGATAGCTCTGTGAAAGCCATTGTACTTAGAGTAAATTCTCCGGGAGGTTCAGCTTTAGGGTCAGAAATTATCTGGCGCGAGGTTGAGTTGGCTGGTGAAGTGAAACCATTAATTGTTTCAATGGGTGATGTTGCAGCCTCAGGAGGATATTATATTTCTTGTGCTGCGGATAAAATAGTTGCTGGTCCAACAACGTTGACGGGTTCGATTGGAATCTTTGGTATGATTCCTAATGTTGAAGGATTAACCGAAAAGATTGGACTGAGTTTTGATGGCGTTAAAACCAATGAATTTTCAGATATGCCAAGCCTAACCAGACCTTTCCGTAAAGAGGAAAAGGAAATTATGCAGGCATATATCGAACATGGTTATGATATTTTTATTGGTCGTTGTGCCGATGGTCGTTCAACAACAAAAGAGGCAATTGATGAAATCGGGCAAGGAAGAGTATGGAGTGGTGCCAATGCCAAAGAGATTAATTTGATTGATGAATTCGGAGGATTGAATAAGGCCATTGAGCTTGCCAAAGAAGCAGCGGGTCTTGAGAATTACCGTATTCAGGAGCTTCCTGAAATTGAAGATCCTGTTCAGGCTTTTCTAAAAGGAATTAGTGGAGAGGCAAAAATGTTTATTGGTAAGTCTATTATGGGAGACGAATTTAAGCATCTTCAGACTTTAGAGAGCTTAAAGAATGGAGCTCAGATACAGGCTCGTTTACCTTATGATATTAGTATTCGATAAATATATGGAGCTGGTTGGTATTCCAACCTGTTCTGTTATTTCAATTTTCAAAATCGATAATGCAGATAAGAAAAGTACTTTACCCGTTCAGTTTGCTTTACGGGGCAGTTACAACTGTGCGGAATAAACTTTTCGATTGGAATATTTTACCTTCCAAAGGCTATAATCTTCCTATCATATCTGTTGGTAATATAACCGTTGGAGGAACAGGTAAAACTCCATTTACAGAGTATCTTATTCGCTTGTTGAAAAATGATTATAAGCTGGCGTTATTAAGTCGTGGATACAAACGTAAGACCCAAGGGCCATTTTTGTCAGATGATCAGAGTACTGCATCTGATATTGGAGATGAACCATTTCAGATAAAAAAGAAATTTGCAGGAATAGAAGTGGTAGTGGCAGAGAAACGTGTGGAAGGTATGCAGATCATCAGAACTAAAACCAGCGCCGATGTGGTTCTTATGGATGATGCATTTCAACATAGATATGTAACTCCGGGATTCTCAATATTGGTAATCGACTATAGCCGACCTTTGTGGAACGATTTGCCTTTTCCTGCTGGCGATCTGAGAGAGACAAGAGCAGGTCAGAAAAGAGCTGATATAATTCTGGTTAATAAATGTCCGCTTTCGATGAGTGAAGAAGAAAAAAGTTATTGGCTGAATAAGTTAAAGCCTTGCTCAAAGCAAAAGGTTTTCTTTTCGGCCATTACTTACGGACAAATGGTGGGTTATTCAGGGCAGGTTGTTAATGTTATTGACAGGCAAATTATTGCTCTTGCAGGGATTGCACGGCCTGAATTGTTCTTTTCTTATCTCAAGTCAAAGGTGAAGATTGAAAAGGAATTGATTTATCCTGATCATCATTCTTTTAACGAGAAAGATTTACAGGAGATTAAAGAAGAGATTTCGAAAATGGGTAATGATTGGCTCATTATTTCAACAGAAAAGGATTTTACCCGATTATATGGGTTGGATGAGGAGATTGATAAAAGATTGGTGTATGTGCCAATTGAATTGAAAATATTATTTGAAGAAGAAAAATTATTAGAATTAATTATACGCAACTATGTTAGAGACTATCAGAAAGACAGCTGATTTTTTGTCGCATCAGAGCGGTTTAAATCCTAAGATTGGTATTATTTTAGGAACTGGTTTGGGTGGCTTGGTTGAGGAGATTGAAATAGAAAAGTCTATTCCTTATGAAGAGATTCCTGAATTCCCTGTTTCAACTGTTGAAGGCCATAGTGGAAGATTGATATTTGGTACCATCAATGGAGTGCCGGTTTTAGCGATGCAAGGTCGTTTTCACTATTATGAAGGTTATACAATGCAGGAAGTTACTTTTCCTGTAAGAGTAATGAAAGCTTTAGGTATTGAAACCTTGATTGTATCTAATGCAAGTGGTGGTTTAAATCCTGATTTTAAAGTTGGGGATATAATGGTTATAACAGACCAGATCAATATGTTTGGTAACAATCCGTTGATCGGAAAGAATCATAATGAGTTGGGCCCTCGTTTCCCGGATATGAGTGAACCATATAGTAAACACTTAATTGCTAAAGCTCTTGAAATCGGAAGAGAAAATAACATTGATTTGAAGCAAGGTGTTTATGCGGGTACAACCGGACCGACTTTCGAAACTCCTGCAGAATATAAGATGTTTCGTGTGTTAGGTGGAGATGCTGTAGGTATGTCTACAGTACCTGAAATTATTGTTGCCCGTCATATGAATATGACTACTTTTGGAATATCCATTATTACAGATTCCGGAGTACCAGGTCAGATTGTGGAAGTGTCGCACGAAGAAGTTCAGGAAGTGGCAGCGGCAGCAGAGCCGTTAATGACAAAAGTGATTAAAGAATTAGTTTCGGAAATATAATATATAGAAAAAGGATCCTTTCAGATCCTTTTTTTATGCTTTGATATATCGGGCTGCATTTTTAATGGATTCTTCAATCGGGATATAATTTATTGGATACAACTTTTGTAATTTCTCGTTTGAGTAAATTGATTTATGCTGTGAGGTACGAGCTGTTTCCTTTGTGAAGCGTGGTTCAACCCGAAGTATGTAATACTTTAGTCTTTCGAGTCTCCAGGCTATGCCTGTTAATATTCTTCCTGCTCTGAATCTAGGTGGTTTGGCATTAAATTCCTTCGCACCCATAGTAAAGAAATCTTTATAAGCAATATTCTCTCCGTTTACAATAAAGCGTTCGTTTACAACATCACTGTTACAGACTTTAATCATTGCCTCCACAACGTCTCTCACATCCACAAAACCAGTTGATCCAATAGTATAGAAAGGTGTGCCTTTCATGATGGTTTCAAATAGCTGGCCAGTACTTCGGTTAAGTTCTACCGGACCGATAATTACTGACGGATTGATGATAACAGCATTTAAGCCTTCTTTGGTTCCTCGCCATACTTCCATTTCAGAGCTGAATTTACTTTGCGAATAAACCGAATGATTATCATCGTTTTGCCAAAAAGTTGATTCATCAATTGGTGATCCATTGGGTGAGTCGCCTAAAGTGGCAATTGAACTGACAAAGCAAAAACGGGCAGTTCCCATTTCAATACAAGCATTTACCAGGTTGGCTGTGCCATCAACGTTGTTGCTGAACATCTCCTTGGAATCACTTGGTTTAAAAGATACCATCGCAGCACAGTGATACACTTGCTCAACATCATTCAATGCATCCAGAAGCGAAAAATAATCATGTAAATCGCCTTCAAACCATTCAATATTTTGATAGTATGATTCTGCATTATCAGAATAAAATTGAAAAATTTTTCTTACAGATTCCTTCGAACTGGTATCTCTGCAAAGAACTCTTACTTTATTGCCTTCTTTGGTTAGTCTGTATAACAGATGTGAACCAACTAAACCTGTTCCTCCTGTAACAAAAATCATGTAATATTCTCTACCAGTTAAAGATTATGGTTTGTTTAAGATCAGGATGAACACTTAATGGAACCGGACTAATACCAGCTACGCTTTCGATTAACTTCTTTTCATCCTCAGAGTAACCTTTCTTTGGGAAATTGAATTGAATAACAACTTCGGAAACCCTGCGCGGATTTTCAGCCATTATCTTGGTAATATCTAATTCCGTTCCAACCAGGTCAATGCCATTATCCATGGCTTTAATACCCATTATAGTCATAATACAATTGCCCAAAGCTGTAGCCAGCATATCAGTTGGCGAAAATGCTTCACCTTTTCCTCGATTATCAGTTGGAGCATCAGTAATTATCTTAGAACCTGATTGAATATGAATATTCTCAGTTCTTAAATCACCTAAATAAGTTGTTTTAATAGTTGTCATAACAGCTTCGTTTGAATGGCTTCGAAAAATACGAAAATTAAATCAAGTGCTAAAAAAGCTTTTTGTCATTTATAAAATGCATTTTTTAATCTATTTTAGCCAATTAGGATATTTGAGATAGTAACATAAACAA
Organism: Carboxylicivirga caseinilyticus; assembly: GCF_050589785.1. Classification (NCBI taxonomy): domain Bacteria; kingdom Pseudomonadati; phylum Bacteroidota; class Bacteroidia; order Marinilabiliales; family Marinilabiliaceae; genus Carboxylicivirga; species Carboxylicivirga caseinilyticus. The sequence goes on from NZ_JBNGOX010000011.1 coordinate 18,197, forward strand.
TTTAAATATGTTTTCAGGTATAGTAGAAGAAGCAGCAACAGTAGTTGGATTGGAACAAGATCAGGGTAACCTGCATCTTACATTAGAATGCTCATTTACTGATGAATTAAAGATTGACCAGAGTGTGGCTCACAATGGGGTTTGTTTAACTGTGGTTAAAAAAGAAGGTCAAAATTATACTGTAACAGCCATTAAGGAAACTTTGGAGAAGTCAAATCTGGGATTGCTGCAGATTGGAGATAAGGTAAATCTTGAGCGTAGTATGATGATGAATGGGCGTTTGGATGGTCATATTGTTCAGGGCCATGTTGATCAAACTGCTAAATGTATTGAAGTTAAGGAAGCAGATGGAAGTTGGTATTTCACGTTTCAATATGTTATTGATAAAGAGAAAGCATCTCAGGGTTATATGACGGTTGAAAAAGGATCGGTGACTGTAAATGGAGTTAGCTTAACGGTGGTTAATAGCAAAGAAGATCGTTTTTCAGTGGCTATTATCCCATATACCTATGAATTCACAAACTTTCATCAGATTAAGCAGGGAAGTACTGTAAATCTTGAATTTGATATACTGGGTAAGTATATTAGTCGCATTATGTCGTTGCAGAGTTAATAGACTGAAAAATTATTAATTAGCCTTGAAAGAAGTTAATCAAGGCTTTTTTATTCTTCAAGTTAATATAACCGTATTAAATCAAATATTGCAGCAATGTTTATTATTGTGTTTTATATTTGATTGAATTCAATTGTAAATCAGTTTCAAATGAAAAAAATACTCATCACCGGTGGTGCCGGTTTTATCGGATCACATGTTGTAAGGTTGTTTGTTAATACCTATCCCGAATATCATATTTATAACCTGGATGCTTTAACTTATGCAGGTAATCTTGAAAATTTAAAAGATATTGAAACGAAGAGTAATTATACTTTTTTGAAAGGTGATATTACGGATGCTGATTTAATGAATCAGTTTTTTGCTGAATATCAGTTTGACGGAGTTATTCATCTGGCTGCAGAATCTCATGTTGATCGTTCTATTTCTGATCCATTGGCTTTTATTAAAACAAATATAATGGGGACTGTTAACCTTTTGAATGCAGCTAAAGATGCATGGAAAGGTCAGATGGAAGGAAAGCGTTTCTATCACATTTCAACAGATGAAGTATATGGTTCTTTAGGTAAGGAGGGATTATTCACTGAAACAACGGCTTACGATCCCCGCAGTCCTTATTCTTCATCCAAGGCAAGTTCTGATCATTTGGTGCGTGCTTATTACCATACATATGGTTTACCTGTAGTTATCTCTAACTGTTCGAATAATTACGGTCCAAATCAGTTTCCGGAAAAGTTGATTCCTCTTTCAATTAATAATATTAAGAATAAGAAACCGATTCCTATTTATGGAAAAGGTGAGAATATTCGCGATTGGTTATTTGTGATAGATCACGCCAGAGCCATTGATGTAATTTATCATCAGGGTGGATTAGGTGAAACATATAACATTGGCGGTATTAACGAATGGACAAATATTGACCTGATTCATAAGCTTTGCGAAGTTATGGATGATAAGTTGGGTCGTGAAAAAGGTGAATCAGCAAAGTTGATCACGTTTGTAAAGGATCGGGCTGGTCATGATATGCGTTATGCCATTGATTCATCTAAATTAATGAAAGAATTAGGTTGGGAACCATCATTGCAATTTGAAGAAGGTATAGTAAAAACTGTAGAATGGTATCTCGACAACGAAGAATGGTTAAATAACATTCTTTCGGGAGATTACGAGAAATACTATCAGGATCAATACGAAAAGAGATAAGGTTATAAAACCAATAAAAATAGTAAAGCCCGGTTGACGTTTCAATCGGGCTTTTACTGAGAGATAAACCTTAAAAGTATTACATACACTAATTCCAGAAGGAATCAATGCTTATTCAACCGTTACTGACTTTGCCAGATTTCGCGGTTGATCAACATTACAGCCACGCATGACTGCAATGTGATAAGATATGAATTGCAGTGGTACAACAGTTAATAATGGAGCAACAGCTTCGTGACAATCGGGTACTTCTATCACGTAATCAGCCATTTTCTTAATAATCTCGTCGCCTTCGGTAACAATGGCAATGACTTTGCCGTTTCGAGCTTTTACTTCCTGTATATTGCTTACAATTTTTTCGTATGATTTGTCTTTGGTAGCCAAAACAAAAACCGGCATGTTTTCATCAATCAAGGCAATTGGTCCATGTTTCATTTCGGCTGCCGGATACCCTTCTGCATGGATATATGAAATTTCTTTTAATTTCAAGGCACCTTCAAGAGCAACAGGGAATAAATAACCTCTACCCAAATACAATGCATTAGTTGCATTCTTATAAGTTTCAGATATTTTCCTAATTTCCTCACCTTTTTGAAGGATTGTCTTGATCTTATCTGGCACCTGTGTCAATTCATCGATAAGATTAGAATATTCCTCTTTTAATAGATTTCCTTTTGTTTTACCCAATAACATTGCCATCATGGTAAGTACGGTTACCTGGGATGTAAATGCTTTGGTTGATGCTACTCCTATTTCAGGTCCGGCATGAGTGTATACACCTGCATGAGTTTCGCGAGGAATAGAAGAGCCTGCAACATTACAAATACCCAGGATAATTGCACCTTGTTCTTTTGCCATTTTAATTGCGGCTAAGGTATCGGCTGTTTCACCACTTTGCGAGATAGCAATAATAACATCATCTTTATTGATGACCGGATTGCGATATCGGAATTCACTGGCATATTCAACTTCAACCGGGATACGGGCAAATTCTTCAAAAAGATATTCACCTACCAAACCGGCATGCCATGACGTACCACAAGCCAAAATTATGATTCTTTTTGCCTCAGTAAGTTTCGGTAACACATCAATAATACCACCAAGGAATATTTTTGAATGATCCATTGAAATACGACCACGAAAAGTATCTTCGATTGAAAGAGGTTGTTCGTAGATTTCTTTCAACATAAAATGCTCATAAGAACCTTTATCTATTTCGTCAATACTAAGGTTTACTTTCTGGATTTTTGGTTTTTTAGAGTCGTTTTGAATGCTTTTTAAAGTCAGATTGTCTTTTTTGATGACAGCCACTTCTTCATCATTCATATATATAACCTGGTCGGTATATTCAACAATGGGTGTTGCATCTGAAGCCAGAAAATATTCTTTTTCACCAACTCCAATAACCAATGGACTACCTTTACGGGCTGCAATCAACTGGTCATTTTCGTCAGTGCAGGTTATTACTAAGCCATAAGCACCGATCACTTTAGTAAGTGCATAACGAACTGCAATTTCAGCATCAACCTTTTCTTCTAAATAAATATTTTCAATAAGGTTGGCTAAAACTTCGGTATCTGTTTCACTCTGAAATGAATAACCACGAGTGATTAATTCTTTTTTTAAGTGGGCATAGTTTTCAATGATTCCATTATGAACCACAATAAACTTACCATTTTGAGAAACGTGTGGATGTGCATTATTGTCGCTTGGTTCTCCATGTGTTGCCCAACGGGTATGACCGATACCAATCGATCCGGAAATAGATTTTCCTTTCGCATGTGCTTCAAGGTCTTTTACCTTTCCTTTGCATTTGTAAACGTGTACACCATCGTTTACCAATGCCAGGCCTGCTGAATCGTACCCTCTGTATTCTAGGCGCTGTAGGCCTTTAATGATAATTGGGTAAGCAGTTCTGTCTCCAACGTAAGCTACTATTCCGCACATATAATTAAACTTTTAATTGTTCTCAATAATATTTCCATAATAAAACGAAAGAGGAACCCTTTCGAAAGAATTCCTCTTTTCACTATGAAATATAACGTTTTAAAGGTTAAAAGTTTAACCTTTTTTGATTACCACTGGCTATCAGGTGATAAATTGTCCTTTTCGATATCTTTAAAATATCGATACGTTCCCACCTTCAATTCATAGGTTGCAGCTTCATCACAAACAATAATTCCTTTCGGATGCATTTGTAATGCGCTGATAGTCCACATGTGATTGATTCCTTCTTCTACAGCATGTTGCAAAGCTCTTGCTTTGTTAAAACCATTAACAATAATCAAAACTTCTTTGGCATCCAATACAGTACCAACACCAACTGTTAAGGCAGTTTTGGGTACCTGATCAGGATCGTGATTAAAGAATCTTGAATTTGCTAAAATGGTATCATAAGTTAACGTTTTAACTCTGGTACGGGATTGTAATGACGATCCCGGCTCATTGAAGGCTAAGTGACCATCAGGGCCAATTCCTCCCATAAAAAGATCAATGCCTCCAGCTTCTTTTATTTTATTCTCATATCGCTCACATTCCGCTTCCGGATCTTCAGCCTGTCCATCTAATAAATTAGTGTTTTCAGGTTTTATGTCGATATGACCAAAAAAGTTTTCCCACATAAAAGAGTGATAACTCTGAGGGTGCTCTCTTGTAATTTCCCGGTACTCATCCATATTGAAAGTGACTACATTTTGAAAGGAAACTTTTCCTTCTTTATGCAGTCGAATTAACTCTTTGTATGTACCAAGCGGGGATGAACCAGTTGGTAAGCCTAGCACAAAAGGTCGTTCTCCTTTATGCTTGTTAATTCTTTGGGCTATATAGGCCGCTGCCCATGATGACAGTTCCTGATAGTCCGGTTCAATAATTAGTCTCATTTGTAATCTATTTTAAGGTTTATCTCTTTCCTTACAAAGGATAAGCCTTTCTTTTAGCTCCTCAGCCAGCCTGCTTTTTTCCCGAATATGATTACGAATATCCTGAACTGACGGATGACTTTCGAATTCGCCCCTCACTTGCTCAAAATCAAGTGTTCGGGTTTCTTCGCTGCCATCAATACCAAATCCCGTTTGGGTGTTTAAAGTAAACTCCTTACGGGCATCGGCGTAGAGCATATTATCTAAATCGATTACACTTTTTTTCCATTGATCAATAAACGCTAAAAGCTGATCTATCTCTACTTTTTGCAGATCCAGATCAAACTCACGCTTAAATACGTTAACGCACCAATTCCAGGCATAATCAAAATAGTTCATATGCAACGACTCGTACCTGCGATTTAGTTCATCTAAATCAGGTATTTTATCGTTTTCAAGATCATCTAGTAGGGTCATTACCCTTTCATTCGGTACCAGCAGTCCGGCCATGTCAATCCATTCGCCTGTTCCATATGGCGATTTTGGAGCAAGGCTCGTCCTTAAATCTTCCGAATTAGCAAAGGTAATGTCTTCTAGCTTTTTTATCAGTGCATTGCCTAAAAATTTGATGATGCCAATCGTATATAATTGGATTCCTCTTTCCAGTGAGGTATTTGTAATTTTCACACTATTAAACATGTAATAGTCTGATGTAGGGCCACTTGAGCTTTTTAATTTTTTCAAAATGTCCCTTCCTTTTAGCATTTTTTGGATGGTAAAAGGGCTAAGTAAATTAAAGTTAATAAAGTCTAAAAGTTTTGAATCTGTTCTTTTATCCCTCTTTGGCCATTTTCTTGCATCTCTAATTGTTCCTACACTTCTTAAATTCACTCCTGGAGCCAGTAAACTTTCGTCTTGGTTTTCAATAATATATGAAAAAGGAAGATTGGAAGTGTCTGGATTTCGATAATGACGTCCCATAACAAGGGAAAATGCACCAATACGTGCCGGCCAAAGTATGTATGAATCACTGGTTGTTTTTGAACCTCTTTCCAATACACCCTGATGTATTGGTCCCAGCTTATACATGTGGTTACTTTGATTTGATCCGCTACCGGCATTCATAAAAGAAAAATAACCAGCTATAAGCAAGGTAGATTTATGGTGGGTAACGGTATATGGTCCGGCAAAAATTGAACAAGCTTCACCATGATATCCCTGACAATTAGCGAAAAAAACTGAGTTTTCGGCAGAGTATTGTTTGCTTAATTCACATCCCTGACCAATAAAGCAGTTGCTAACCAGCGCGCCATCACTGATTTTAGATCCGGACGCGGATACGAAATTTTCAGCAATAATGCCCGGACCAAAATAGCTGGGAGCCTCTTTTGAACTATTGATACTTCCGTTTTCTAATCGGTATATCCCTTCAATAACGGCAAATTCCCCAATGTTGGTGTCGATGATAGTACGGCAGTTGATTAACTGTGCACCTTTTTCAATTGTACCCCGATTGCTGCAGATTTTATTACAATACTGATTAATCAGACTTTGAAGTTTATCAATCAGTTTTGGTCTGTGGCGATATAAAGCCATTATATAACCTGTATGGGCAGATAATTCATTGTAAATTGAAATCTCTCTACCTCCGGCTTCATTTAATGCTGAAACCTTAACACCATTTCCAAAACAGGTTTCTTTCTCGGTTATTACAGAATCAACATTTTCAATTATCACTCCAGATTTGATATGATAATTGGCAATGTGGTTTTTTACCTGGTTGATGTAGGTATCTGATTCAATAATGCAATTATGTATGGTTGCATTTGAAATACCGGCTTTTTTCTGAACACCACCAGAGAATGTAAATATCTTATTGAAGGTACCTAGTTGAATGTCGCCTGAAAAAGTTACATTACGTACACTCTGAACAGAAAAGTCTTTTTCAACTTTGACCTGACTCCAATTAGTACAATAACAATTTCTGGTTTCTAATTCGTTGATTTCTTGTATACTTAACGAACGGTAATCCTTCATGTAACTTTTATTCCGTTTTCAATCGAAAGCGAATGTATAAAAGTTAGGCGCGATTAAGTAATTGTACAATAAAAAGAAAGATGAGTAAAAGGATATCGCAGGTTTGAAAGTTTAAATGAAAGGTTGGAAAAGGTGCAAATAAAAAGGTAACAAAAAAGGATGCCATAAGCATCCTTCTTGAAAATATATAATCAGTTTGGTAAATTATCTTGGGATGAAATGATAATATTTGATGTTCATTTTTAATGGTCTTTCAGGGTGTGAAGCGCTGAATAGCTTTACTCTTCTAAAATTGTAGGTGGTTGAATTAGGACCAATATAGAATTCAGTCTTAAACAACTTATGAAATTCATCTAAATACTCCTGATCTGATAAATCCCAACCGTTGTCATATCTTCTGTTATCTAATTCACGCATTAAATAATTAAAGTAATTGGCATTCATTATAAAACGATAGTAATACTCATAACTAATAGAGCCGTCTTCATTGTCAATTCTTTTAATAACTCTCTCTCCGTTTCCGGTGCGTGTTCCGGTTGATGTAGTGTTTCCAAAAATGAATCCAGAGTATGATTTACCATCTGAATCAAAATCGTAAGTTGGAGTTACAAATTCACCATCTTCATCTTTCCACTTAATTTCAAGGCTCTCAGGTAACTGATATCTTTGTATGCCACCCAGATCATATGAGACATTACTAGATGTATCTACTTCAAGAAAGAATTCAATGCTGGCTGTTGTAAGATAAGGATCGCCTTCCAACTTGTGACTAGCATCCAATGTTAAAGAATCAGCCCATTCACTTATTTCTTCAGGTATCGTGAATTTTGAATATAATCCGGCCATACCTTGAACATATAAATTCGATGAATTCTCATCATCTAAATTTATTCTCGGATCAGGTTCGTGTTCATACCTGTTAAATCGAACGTTTTCAGCATTTATTGGGAATGTATACGTGAAACTTTGAAGAACTGAGTCTGTTGGGACTTCGTTTTCAACATACTCTCTAAGACGCGAGAAATAGATAGTAAGATTAGAAGCTAAGGTTGAGCCGGAACCTAATAATTTAATACGCGTTAAATTACCTTCCTTGGTTTCATCCAAATCGTCACATGTAACGTATATTCCAGGAAATGCTGAAGTAAAAGCACTTGTATTCGTAAGTGTTGCACTATCTAAATTAAAAATGCGTTCTGCAATTTCATCACTCAATTTAATATTCCAATACTTTGTTTGTGTTAAATAGTCTGTAAAGTCAGAATCTAGCCAGCTACTATCTTTGTCTGACTGAACTTTCAACATATCCCATAAGTATTGGGGATTGTTAAGCAAACTATCTGCATCTTGCCATAATGTTCTGGAGTTACTCCATCTGTCGTCTAAAGAATATTTTAGAGAATCCGGAATATCATCATTGGGATGAACTTCCTTTTGTCCAATTGGAATAGGAAGATAATCTACTACTTCATTATTAAATCTGTCAGCATAATTGGATCCTAATGAACCACTTAATTCATAGATGTTTATGTTTTGTTTCTGAAGCATATCACCGTACCAATCGTTAAATTGGTATTGCAGATTGAGAACCAGACTGTCTACCTTCCAGATTTCATTAGGTATAGTATCAATAGTATTATTGAACTTATACATGTAAACAGATGAGTAAGTGGTGTCAAAAGGAACGTTTGCAGTAGGAGGCATAATTACATCCTTTGCGGCAAAAACTGTTCTTGTTCCTATGGAGAAGTCGGTAACAAAATCTGCTTTAGTTTTACCAAATACAGTATCGTTAAAAATACCTAAAAGGCCGTAATCCGCATCATCTGTTTTAACAGATTCGCGCATAATGTTTTTACTACTTAACTGAACGTATTCATTTAGGCCCTTAATAACCTCGCCATCAGGTAAAACACCTCCGGATAAACGTGCTGGTTTATCTTGGCAGGCCGTTAAAGAAAGAAGGCCAATAAATATTAATTGGCCTATGTTCTTCGAAAAGATATTTTTCAGAAATCTTTTATTCATATAAAATGCGTTGTTAATCTAACAAAGAGTCGTAAAATCCATTGTATGCTTCTACGTAGGTGTCTTCATCGTGAAAACCTAAAAAAGGTTTTCCAGTTTGTTTTATGAAGTCAACTAACTCAGGATTAATGCTTTCACTGCCCTGAATTACGCCGTCTGACATAGCAATGGCTAATTTTGAGAGGTGAATGTAATCACTTTTTTCGAGTACTTCCAAATCTGAGTCCTCAACACCATCAATTTTTAGCTTCTCTTTGAAATTATCGGACCAGTTACTTGTAAATTCATCGTCGTAAATTGTATAGACAACTTTGGAATTTGCGAAGTGAGGATCTTCGTTCATTGCTTTTTTTATGTATAATGGTGCAAGTGCAGTGAACCAGCCATTACAATGAACCACATCCGGTGCCCATCTTAATTTTTTTGTTGTTTCCAATGCTCCGCGAGCAAAGAAAATTGTTCTTTCATCATTATCTTCATATTCTTCACCATTATCATCCGTTAATGTTGATTTTCTTTGAAAATAATCTTCGTTATCGATAAAATAAACCTGCATACGAGCAGCCTGTATAGATGCTACTTTAATAATTAAAGGATGATCAGTATCGTCGATAATAAGGTTCATGCCTGATAGGCGAATGACTTCATGTAATTGATTACGACGCTCGTTAATGCACCCGAAACGGGGCATGAAAGTTCTGATTTCTTTTCCTAATTCCTGAATGCCTTGTGGTAAGTATCTACCTATCTTCGACATTTCGCTTTCGGGCAGATACGGTGTTATTTCCTGTGAGATGAATAAGACTTTAGCTTTTTCCATTTCTTAAATTGGTAGAAGTATAATTTGCAAATGCAAAAGTACTAAAAATATGCTAGTCGACAAATTAAAGCTGATTTGGAATCATCGTTTCATTAGTTTAAAACAAAGGCTTTAGATATTATTAACAACTATTTTTAGTTTTAGATTTGTTATTTAGTGGTTCTTATTTTGTTACTTTGCGCTCGAAATTTAAACCTTCGTTTTGAGGAAGTAGAACATAACAATGAAGATAGTTAAAACTGTTGCTGATCTACGTAAAGGTATTGAAGCAGCGAAGCAGGAAGGAAAGAGAGTTGGTTTTGTACCAACGATGGGGGCCTTACATAATGGTCATCTCTCTTTGGTAAAACAGGCTGTTGAAGCAACCGACTTTGTGGTTGTAAGTGTCTTTGTTAATCCCAATCAATTTAATAATGCAACTGATTTAGATCGTTATCCTAGAGATTTAAATCGTGATGCTCAGATGTTACAAACCGTGAATTGTGAACTTCTTTTTGCGCCAGATGTTAAAGAAGTATACCCTGAAGAGGATACGAGACAATTTGAGTTTGGGAATTTAGATAAAGTAATGGAAGGGCAGTTTCGCCCGGGTCATTTCAATGGGGTGGCCCAGGTAGTAAGCCGCCTGTTTGATATGGTTAATCCTGACAAAGCATTTTTTGGCATGAAGGATTTTCAGCAATTGGCCATTATTCGAGCAATGGTAAAACAACTGAATCTGAATGTGCAAATAGTTCCCTGCGAAATAGTTAGAGAAGAGGACGGGTTGGCCATGAGTTCGCGAAATACTTTGCTGAACAGTGGGCAACGAAAAAATGCACCTATAATAGCTCGTACTTTATTTGAATCTTGTAAATTTGCATCGGATTTAAATTTTAATGAACTAAAATCAAAGGTGATAAGCTCTATAAATGAGGATGAAGAATTAGAGGTTGAATACTTTGAAATAGTTGACGGAAATACCCTGCAGTCGATTGACAACTGGAACGAGAGTGATTACATTGTAGGATGTATAGCAGTTTTTGCAGGTGAAGTACGATTAATTGATAACGTGACATACAAAAATACTGATCATGAACATTGAGTTAGTAAAATCTAAGTTACACAACGTTTCAGTTACCGAAGCTAATTTGAACTATGTTGGTAGTATTACTATTGATGAAGATCTGATGGATGCTGCTAATATTATCGAAAATGAAAAGGTTCAGGTCGTTAATAATAATAACGGTGAGCGAATTGAAACGTATGTAATTAAAGGTGAACGTGGCTCTGGAGTAATTTGCCTTAACGGTGCAGCTGCCCGAAAAGTGGCAGTAGGCGATGTGGTAATCATTATTACTTATTGCAGTATGCCTGTTGAAGAGGCTAAAGAGTTTAAACCAACGTTCGTATTTCCTGATACTGCAACGAATATGCTGGTATAGAATATACATCTAAAAAATATTTGTAATACCTCGGTCAGTGCCGGGGTATTACTATTTTTATACCTTTGGTTAGATCAAAACTTTTGAATCGATCAACTTAAATTTTGATTATAATGAACGAACTTCAGAGAATTGAAGCTAAAATAATGAGCCGGGATCAAGCAAAGGTTTTGGTGGAACAATGGATGCTATCGGGTGAGAAAATAGCTTTTACTAATGGTTGTTTTGATATTGTGCATCGCGGTCATGTTGAATATCTTTCCAAAGCAAAAGATTTGGGTACCAAACTGGTATTGGGGTTAAATACAGATGCATCTGTGCGTCGATTAAAAGGGGATAACCGACCAATTGTAGATGAACAGTCAAGAGCAATTTTATTGGCGGCTCTACAATTCATCGATATGGTGGTATTTTTCGATGAGGATACGCCATACGAATTAATAAAAGCTCTTCAGCCTGATATATTAGTAAAAGGTAGCGATTATAAAGCAGAGGATATTGTTGGATATGATGTTGTGACAGCAAAGGGAGGTAAGGTGGAAACAATTGATTTTGTAGAAGGGTTCTCAACAACAACCATTGTTGAAAAAATTAAAACAGCTATGTAATGGCCAAAACGAAATCGGTATTTGTCTGTCAGAATTGTGGCGCTGAATCAGCTAAATGGGTTGGTAAATGTTACTCTTGTAATGAGTGGAATACATTTGTTGAGGAAACCAAAATAACGGGTGTCTCAAAAAATACACGGGCGGGATCAGTTCTGTCGGAACGAACAAAACCAATCCCGGTTTCAGAAGTTTCAGTAGTGCAACTTCCACGGTTACATACAGGCAATGAGGAATTAAACCGAGTGTTGGGTGGTGGTTTGGTTCCCGGAGCAATGGTTTTAATCGGAGGGGAGCCAGGCATTGGAAAGTCAACGTTGGTTTTACAGACAGCCTTGAACCTACCAAATATAAAGGTGCTGTATGTTTCAGGTGAAGAAAGTCCTCAGCAAATTAAGTTGCGAGCCGATCGTATTTCATCATCTTCTGCAGAAAATTGCCATGTGGTTAGTGAAGTTTTGGTGGAACATATTCTTAATCATGTCGAAAATACCAAACCGGACGTATTGGTGATTGACAGTGTTCAGACTCTGGAAACTGAGCGCATTGAATCAGCTCCTGGCAGCGTTTCTCAAATCAGAGAATGTACGGCAATGATTTTGCGTGCTTGCAAAGAAAAAAATCTGCCGGTTTTTTTAATAGGACATATTAATAAAGAAGGTAGTCTTGCTGGCCCAAAAGTTTTGGAGCATATGGTTGATGTTGTTCTGCAGTTTGAAGGAGATCGTCATCATATGTATCGCATTTTACGATCTATAAAAAACAGGTTCGGATCGACTAACGAAATAGGTATCTTTGAGATGTTGGGCAGTGGATTAAGAGAGGTAAGCAATCCATCAGAATTATTACTGGCAGCCCAGCATAAGCAAATGAGCGGGGTAGCCATCTCTGCGGCATTGGAGGGAGTTCGACCATTCTTAATTGAAGTTCAGGCTTTGGCAAGTACGGCAGCCTATGGTAATCCGCAGCGGTCTGTAACGGGATTCGATCTTCGAAGATTAAATATGCTTCTGGCGGTTCTGGAAAAAAGAGCCGGTTTTAAATTGGCGGCTAAAGATGTATTCTTAAATATAGCCGGAGGATTAAAAGTGAATGATCCGGCAATTGATCTGGCTGTCATTACAGCTGTATTATCATCTAATATGGATATGGTTATATCACCGGATATTTGTATGACTGGTGAAGTTGGATTGTCTGGCGAAATCAGACCTGTTACCCGTTTGGAGCAACGAATTGGAGAAGCAGCTAAATTAGGGTTTAAATCAATTATAATTCCGGCTTATACCAAAGGTGTTGATTTCTCTAAATTTGATATTAATATAATCAAGGCAAATAAAATTGAAGAAGCCTTCAAAAATTTATTTGCCTGATAAGATTTCCTAAAAGAATTCATTTGAAATACCAACTGATTCGTCAGAATCCTCAGATCCATCAACATTTCTGTCAGCAGATATGTGTTCGTCGATACAGTTAAGATCCAGGTTGAAGTTAAGAGGTTTTTCAAAAAGATCTTCAGTGGTAATACCAAGCTCATTATTCTTATATATCTCTTGCATATAAAGTGCAAAGATTGGCAGTGCCATGTTGGCTCCCTGACCTAATGTAATGTTGTCGAAATGAATATCTCGATCTTCTCCACCAACCCATACTCCGGTAACCAGGTTAGGTGTAACTCCCATAAACCATCCATCAGAGTGATTTTGAGAGGTACCTGTTTTACCTCCAATCTGGTTGTATAATTGGTATTTAGATCTTAATCGAACAGCTGTTCCTTGGTTTACAACGCCTTGCAGTAAATTAAGCATCAGATACGCTGTCTCTTCACTGATGGATTCTCTTTTTGTCGGATGAAAATCACTAATTACATTACCGTATCGGTCTTCGATGCGTGTAACAATGATCGGTTCGGTATGTACTCCTTTGTTGGCAAAGGTTGAATAGGACCCTGCCATCTCCATTAATCCAAAATCGGGTGTACCCAAACAAAGGGCAGGAACAGGATCCATTGGACTGTTTATGCCTAATTCATGAATGGTTGATGCGACAGCTTCAGGGTTGTATTGTTTCATAACCCAAGCTGTAATGTTGTTATTTGAATTGGCCAGCCCCCATTTTAAGGATACCATTTCACCTGCTCGTTTATTGCCACTGTTACGAGGAGTCCAGGTTTTTCCAGTAGGTAAATAAAACGTTTGGGCAATGTTGGGAACTAAGTCACAAGGAGTATGTCCTTCCTGCATGGCAAGGGTATAAACAAAAGGTTTGATGGTTGATCCCACCTGACGTTTACCAACTCCAGCCATATCGTACATAAAGTGTTTGTAGTTCGGACCACCAACATATGCTTTTACATGACCTGTATGAGGATCAATTGATAACATTCCGGCTCTTAAAAAGTGCTTATAATAAAGAATGGAATCTATTGGGGTCATCAAAGTATCTTTTTCTCCTTCCCAGGAAAAAACAGTCATTGGATATTTAGTTTTGAAAACCAGATCTATGCTGTCCTGACTTTTGCCTTGAGCCCTTAAATCGCGATATCTTTCTGTGTTTCTTATAGCACGATTGATAATGCTCTCGTATTGGTCCTTGCTTATTTTATTTGTAAATGGTGCTCTTGATCTGCCCTTCTTTTCTCTGAAGAACTTTGGTTGAAGATCCTCACTTAAATGTGTTTTAACAGCATTTTCAGCAAAAGTCTGCATTCTAGAGTCAATGGTCGTATAAATTTTCAAACCATCTCGATAAATATCATATTTGGTTCCATCAGGTCTAAGATTTTTATTAATCCATCCATACAATGGATCATTGCGCCAGGCAATACTGTCTTCAATAAATTTTTGTTGCTGCCACGAGGCATAATTCTTTCTAAGTGGTTCAGAGGCTGAAAGTGTCATTCTCAGATATTCTCTGAAATATGGAGCAGGTCCTTCTTTATGATCAGCTCGTTTGAAGTGCAGCTCCAATGGCAAAGAAGAGAGCGAATCGTATTGTTCCTGACTGATGAATTTTGCTTTGCGCATTTGATTTAATACAACATTTCTTCTTCCTTGAACCAATTCGGGTCTGCGAACCGGATTGTAATACGATGGATTCTGAAGCATTCCGATAATAACAGCTGCTTCTTCAACTTTAATTGAATCAGTTGTTGCATTAAAAAATGTTTTTGCTGCCGATTTTATACCGTAGGCATCATAAATAAATTCTGCTTTATTAAGGTACATTGTCAGAATCTCTTTTTTGGTATAGCTACGTTCCAGTTTAACAGCAATCACCCATTCCTTGAATTTTTGCATTACACGCTGGAAAATATTAGGAGAAGGATCATGAAATAGTAGTTTGGCAAGCTGTTGTGTAATGGTACTACCTCCACCAGAACTCTGATCTCGCATTAATACGGTTCGGAAAGCAACACGAGCCAAACCTCTTGGATCTATACCTGAGTGGTCGCGAAAACGCACATCTTCCGTAGCAACAAGAGCATTAACAATGTTAGGAGATAGTTCTTCGTAATCAACAAAGCTTCTGTTTTCTTTATAATATGTACCCAAAAGCTCATGATCGCTTGATAGAACTTCAGTTGCTAAATTTGTCTTTGGATTTTCCAACTCTTCAAAAGATGGCATAAAACCCATCAGTCCGCTTGATATTAAAAAGAAGAATATGAAAGCGAATGCAATGCCAGCAAAGAAAATTCCCCAAAACCAACGAAGTGATTTTTTATATGTTGAAGTGTCTGAATTCATACGGTTGTTTGAATATTTGTGACAAAAATAGTAAATTTTAATGGACAAGAGGGGTGATTTCGTTTGCGTAAAGCATTTTCATTTTTTAACATTGCAGCAGGATTTTCTATTTTTGCGGCCATTCGAACAAACGAGAGGTTATTGATAAGAACAAGGAGATGGGTAAAAAAACGACGGTTAAAGAAGGTAATTTAGTAATTGTGGAGTCACCAGCAAAAGCAAAAACTATCGAAAAATTTTTAGGTAGTGAATTTGTGGTGAAGTCCAGTTATGGTCATATTCGCGATTTAGCAAAAAGTGATTTTGGAGTTGATCTGAAAAATAATTATCAACCCGATTATATAATATCGAATGATAAAAAAGATGTTGTAAAAGAGTTAAAAGATCTGGCTTCAAAATCAAAGACAGTATGGCTAGCTTCCGATGAAGACCGTGAGGGAGAAGCTATTGCCTGGCACTTGTTCGAAGTATTAGGGCTTAAAGAAGAAAATACAAAACGAATTGTTTTTCATGAAATAACCAAAGAAGCTATTCAGCATGCTGTTAAAAACCCAAGGAGTATTGATTATAACCTTGTTAATGCACAGCAGGCACGAAGAGTGTTGGATCGCTTAGTAGGATTTGAATTGTCGCCAGTTTTGTGGCGTAAAGTTAAACCATCTTTATCTGCGGGTAGAGTACAGTCGGTTGCTGTGCGTTTGTTGGTTGATAGAGAAAGAGAAATTTTTAGTTTTAATCCCGTTTCATCTTACCGTGTTACAGCTTTGTTCGAAGTAAAAGATAATAAAGGTAAGGTTACTCAGTTAAAGGCAGAACTCAATAAACGATTTGATACTTTAGAAGAAACAAAAGAGTTTTTACAGAAATGTGCAGATGCTCAGTTTAAAGTTTCAAAAGTTGAAAAGAAGCCACTTAAGAAGTCACCTGCTGCACCTTTTACTACCTCTACTTTGCAACAGGAGGCGGCTAGAAAATTAGGTTATTCTGTTTCGCAAACCATGTCAATTGCTCAAAAGTTATACGAATCGGGTAAGATTACTTACATGAGAACCGATTCGGTTAATCTATCGGAGCTTGCATTAAACATGGCTTCAAGTATGATTGGTGAAACCATGGGTGCCAAATATATTCAGATTAGAAATTATAAAACCAAAGCCAAAGGAGCTCAAGAGGCTCACGAAGCAATTCGACCAACATATCTTGACAAGGAAACTGTAAGTGGTTCAAATCAGGAAAAAAAGTTATATGAGTTAATCTGGAAAAGAACTATTGCTTCACAAATGGCAGATGCTCAATTGGAAAAAACAATTATATCAATTGATGCGGGCTCTACAGGTGAAAAGTTTCTGGCAACAGGTGAGGTCATCAAGTTTGATGGATTTCTAAAAGTATATATTGAATCAACTGATACAGAAGGTGACCAGGAGGATGATAAAGATGTTTTATTACCTCCTATGAATGAGGGAGATGTGTTGGGTATGTTCAATATAGAAGCACGTCAGAGATGGAGTCAGAAACCTCCTCGATACACTGAAGCCAGCCTCGTTCGCAAGTTGGAAGAATTAGGTATCGGACGACCATCAACATATGCTCCAACTATATCAACTATTCAGAATAGAGGATATGTTGAAAAAGAAGATAGAGAAGGGAAAGAGAGAGTATATAAGTATTTGAAAGTGGTTCCGGGTAGTGAAGTAGAGGTAAGTGATAAATCTGAAATTACAGGAGCAGAGCGTTCTAAATTATTCCCGACTGATATAGGTATGGTTGTGAATGATTTTCTGGTAAAGTATTTTGAGGATATTGTATCGTTCGATTTTACAGCTCAGGTTGAAAAAGAGTTTGATGAAATAGCTCTTGGTAATTTAAGTTGGAATAAATCCATTGATGAATTTTATAAACCTTTTCATCAAAAGGTAGAGGAAACAATTGAGACATCAGAGAAAAGTACCGGAGAAAGAATTTTGGGTGTTGATCCTGTTACCGGAAAACAAGTGTCCGTTCGTATTGGCCGTTTCGGTCCAATGGCTCAGGTAGGCGAGTCAACAGACGATGAAGAAGAAAAACCAAAATTTGCATCTTTACGCAAAGGGCAGCATATTGAAACAATAACGCTTGAAGAAGCACTGGAACTATTTAAACTGCCCAGAACTATTGGAGAATTCGAAAATAAAGTTGTTGTTATTGGGATTGGCCGTTTTGGTCCATATATCAGGCATGATGGTAAATTTGTATCCTTAAAAAAAGGTGAAGATGATCCAATGGATATAGATCTGGAAACAGCTATTTTACGTATTCAAACAAAGCGAGAAGAAGACGCGAAGAAAATGATTAAAGAATACGAAGAAGATGCAGAATTACAGGTTTTAAATGGACGTTGGGGGCCGTATATTAAATATCAAAAGAAGAATTACAAAATACCAAAAGATAAAGTAGCCGAGGAATTGTCATTCGAAGATTGTAAAAAATTGATAGAGGAGCAGGATAAGGGAGGAAGTAAAAGTGGCTCAGCAAAAAAATCAACAAAGAAGACCACGGCTAAAAAAACAACTGCAACAAAGAAAAAGTCAACTAAAAAGTAAACTTAACCTCTCAAATAAGTGATAGAAGACTGGAAGCATTATTTTGAACCTGGTTCATATAAAACTCATTTATCGTTTGAAGGTGAGAAAAATGATTTTTTATTTTCTCAGATAACATGTCTTCATGATTTAGTTTATGAGAAGATTGAAGAATTCGATATAGCGCTAATTGGGGTAGCTGATGGTCGTTATTCAGTTAATAAAGGAGTTGCTGGGTTTCCTGATGATTGCAGGTCATTCCTTATGGGTTTGAGGACTTTATCAAAGCCAATTAAGATTCTTGACATGGGTAATCTTCTTGGGCTAACAATCAATGATCGCTATAGTGCTTTACAGGATGTGTTGGCAATTTTGATTGAGAAAAAGGTTTTTCCTATTGTAATTGGAGGTAGTCAGGATTACACAATTCCACTTGCAGGGGCAATAAAACATATTGATAATACGTTTCGTTTATCAGTCGTTGATGCTAAAATTGATTGGGTGTTTCCCGAGAAAGATTTTTCATCAGATGGTTTTTTGGGACTGATGTGTTCCGATAAAGAACGACAACCTTTTGATTTATCAATTGTTGGAGTTCAAAAATATTTATTCAGTGCTTACCAGGAAGAGCAAATGAAGAAAGCTTCGTTTGATTTTCTGCGTTTGGGAGAAATCAGGAATAAAGGCATAAAAGTGGCTGAGCCATGGTTGCGCGATGCTGATGGTGTAAGTTTTGATCTTAGATGTATAAAACAGTCAGATCAGCCTGCTCATACTATGCCTATGCCAAATGGTTTTAGTGGAGAAGAGTTTTGTCAGTTGTGCTGGTATGCAGGAATAAGTGACAATCTAAAGGTTGTTGGTTTTTTTGAGCTTGATGTGGAGAATGATCAGCAGCAGCAGGGTACAGCTCTAGGAGCTCAGTCAGTTTGGCATTTTTTAGAAGGTTACTGCAATCGTTATAAAGATTATCCTGTTAAAGAACTTGATCTCTATTCGCAGTATATTGTTCATCTGAGTGATTATGAAATGGATATAAAGTTTTACAATAATCCAGTAAACGACAGATGGTGGGTTGAGGTGCCTTTAGATGAGAATAATAGGGTTGTGGCTTGTAGTCGGGCAGATTTTGATGAAGCATCAAAAAATGAAATTCCTGAACGATGGTTCAGGTTTGTTAATAAAAAACGAATGTAATCATAAGTGAAATTGGGGTGTTTTTGAATTTACAAATCAAAAATGAAACCTTTCATTAAAATTAAGAGTATATATCCCCAGCATTTTGTCTGCTGGTTTTAATAAATTTGAGTTGCTCTATATCAAAGAGAAAATAAATCAAACCGATATAAATCGGATTATTAAGTATCAGCTTTTTCAATGCATAACTAGGAGAATAGTATTTTTTCTGTTATTTTGCGTTGCGACAAATGCTATTGGACAGCAATTTCCACAATTTAGTCAGAATATGTTTAATCAGCTGGCTACTAATCCCGGATTTGCTGGTAATAGCGAAATGATAAATGTTGCTATGGGTAACCGGCAACAATGGATGGGAGGATTTGATGGGATGGCTCCAAAAACAACGGTATTCGGAGCAGATGCAAAACTAAACATTTTGGGAGGAGATAGCGGATTGGGTCTGTTGATCTTAAATGATGAGATTGGCGAATGGACAAATTTGTACATGTCGGCAGTTTACTCGAAAAGATGGAAAACAGATTACGGTAAGTTGGGAGTGGGTTTATCATTCGGAATGGTTAACCAATCAATCAAAGGAAGCAATCTTAGTACTTTACCTCAGGGAGATGCAAGTGATGATTTTGGTAATGGTGATTATCATACCGAAGAATCATTAACCGACGACCAGGGGACGGCTTTGGACATAGGTTTTGGAACATATCTGGAAAACCGACTTTATTACATCGGAATTTCAGTTGCTCATTTAAATAAACCTGCCCCTAAGTTTAAAGATACTTATGAGTCATATTTATTACCAATAGTTTTTATCACTGGAGGTTATAAATATCAGCTTAAAAACAGACCGATTGTACTTGTTCCGTCATTATTTATAAAAACGAATATGTCCAGTTATCAGGTTGATTTAAATGTTAACGGCATATTAAAAGATAAATATTGGGGAGGTTTAACGTATCGTTTTCAAGATGCTATCGTATTACTAGGTGGAGTTGAACTCAATAATGGTCTACGAATTGGCTATAGTTACGATATAAATGTAACCCAAATGAGTTCCGCACGTAATGGTTCACACGAGATTATGTTAGGATATAGTTTTGATATGAGCCTGGAAAAAAGAAAGAAACAATATAAGAGTGTTAGATATTTATAGAATATAAGTAAAGTAATTCAGATATAAGGCTATTATGAAGAAAGTACTTGCCCTAAGTGTCATTGTCATCACCATCCTTAGTGGATGCGGACAATCCGGAAATGGAGAATTGGTCGGAGTATCCCGAGGTGGCTCATTTTATGAACCAGATCCATTTGGTATGTTGTTTATTCCTCAAGGGAGTTTTACAATGGGACCAAATGATATGGACGTTGCGAATACAATGAGTTCACAATCCAAAGTAGTTTCAATCCGTTCATTTTGGATGGATGAAACCGAAATAACCAATACTGAGTATCGTCAGTTTGTTTATTGGGTCAGAGATTCAATTGCCCGTAGATTATTGGGAGAACAATTTGAAGAATTTTTGATTGCTGAGGATTATTTGGGTAATGAAATTGATCCGCCATTTTTAAATTGGGATGAAGATGTTGAATGGGATAATGAAGAGTATGCTGAAATTCTGGATGAAATGTATTTGCCTGAAAATGAACGATTTTATCGTAGAAAGGAAATTGATAGTCGTAAATTAATTTACGAGTATGAATGGGTAGATCTTTTGCAGGCAGCTAATAAGAGTAACCGCTATAACTTCGAGACAAAATCATATGAGGGTGTAGTGTATGATCAATTTGGAAAAGAGCGCGAAATTAAAGATCGTTCAGCCTTCATTATGAAAGATGCAGTTAATGTTTATCCTGATACTCTTTGTTGGATTGCAGACTTTACCTATTCTTTTAATGAGCCATGGACTGAAAAATATTTCTGGCATCCTGGATTTGATGAATATCCTGTTGTTGGAGTAAACTGGAAGCAAGCGACAGCTTTTTGTATCTGGAGAACACAATTGCTGAATAATTACTTAATGCATAAAGGAGAACCTCCTGTAATGAACTACAGACTTCCAACTGAAGCCGAGTGGGAGTATGCTGCAAGAGGTGGTCTGGAACATGCAATTTATCCTTGGGGCGGAATGTATACCAGAAATGACAAAGGATGTTTCCTTGCTAACTTCAAACCTCTTCGTGGACGTTATGGTGATGATGGTGGAATGCAGGCGATTTCTGTAGGTTCATATTCTCCTAATGACTATGGTTTGTTCGATATGTCTGGAAATGTTGCTGAATGGACTTCAAGTGCATTTGATGAATCTTCATATACCTTTACACACGATTTTAACCCAACCTATAAGTATAACGCTTTACCAGATGATCCACATGTAATGAAACGTAAAGTAATACGCGGTGGTTCATGGAAGGATATCGGTTTCTTCTTACAGAATGGGACACGTACTTATGAATATCAGGACTCAACAAAGTCTTACATTGGATTCAGATGTGTTCGTGATTATATTGGTGAGTAATCTCACATTATTTCTTTGGACGGAAAATTGAAAAAAAGGTCATTATGAGTTTTACGGAATTTCTTGAAAGCCCTGGTTATAAAAAAATCATGGCTAAGGTATACGGAATTGGTGCTGCTGTTGTACTTGCCGGTGCTTTATTTAAAATCATGCATTACCCTGGAGCTGAGCTTATGCTGTTATTAGGAATGGGAACAGAAATTATTATTTTCACCTTATCAGCGTTTGAGCCACCACATGAAATGCCTGATTGGAGTCTTGTATATCCTGAGTTGGTTGGATTAGAACCAAATGACACAAAAGCAGGACATTCTGTAAGTGGCGGAGGAAGTGATCTGGCTGCTTTAGTACAGAGTGGCCATCTTGAACCGGCTGTTGTGGAGAAACTTTCAGAAGGTATCAAAAAACTTTCAATGACATCTTCTCAGCTTTCAGACCTTAGTTCTGCTAGTTTGGCAACTGAGTCATACCTTCAAAATATGAAACAGGCTGGAGAGGCTGTTGGTCACTTAGCAAGTGTACAAACAAAAACAGCCACTACATTAGAAGATTCTGTAGGACAGCTTTCTGAGTCATATAAAAGTAGCGCTAAAGCAATTTCTGCATCCGGAATGAATATTCAACAACATTTCGATCAGTTAAACAGCAACAATAAAGAATACAGTGAGAAACTGGGTGATGTAACTAAAAACTTGTCTGCAATTAATTCTGCCTATGAGTTACAGTTACAGGGTCTTAATTCACAGGCTGAAGCATCGCAGGCTCTTACTAAGGGAATGACTTCTATCAAAGCTCAGTTTGAGCAATCAGCAGCTGATGCTCAGGTTTATAAAGAGCAGGTTGCTCAATTGAGTAAAACGGTATCTGAACTAAATACTATTTATGGCAACATGTTAAGTGCCATGAATGTAGGGAATAAGTAAGGAACAGTATTAACGCTAATAAAATAGTTAGATTATGAGTGGCGGAAACTGTCCCGAAACCCCCAGACAAAAGATGATTGGAATGATGTACTTATTCCTTACGGCAATGCTTGCATTGAACGTATCGGGTGAGTTACTACAGGCATTCCAGTTGGTAGATAATAGTATTCAGCAATCAACAAAAGCAGTTGATAATAAGAATAATCAGTTGTATGCTGCATTTGAGGCTGCAGAGTTTGCAAATCCGGCCAAGGTTAAAGATAACCATGAAAAGGCTCAACAAATCAGAGCTGCAGCTGATACTTTAAATAATAGCATTCAAGAATTAAAACTGTTAATGATGCGGACTGCTGATCCTAGTCCTGAAGCAACGCTTGAAAATTACAAAGGGATCGAAAATCAGGATATTGCAGCACAGATAATGATTACCGAAAAAGGTGGTCAACGCAGTGAAGAATTAAAGGAGAAAATTGTTGCTTATAAGGATTTATTGGTATCTCTTGTAGCTACTGAAGACACTGCCTTAATTCAAACAATTACCAATTCATTATCAACCGAAGATGTTGAAGAGAAGAAAAAAGGTGAAGTAACAAAGAAACCCTGGGAAAGTCAGCTATTTGAACATTTGCCATTATCAGCATCTTTTGCATTGTTAAGTAGTATACAAAGTAATGTTCGTTCTACCCAGGCGGATGTGGTTGCTTACTTACTTAGTAAGGTGGACGAAGGTTCATACAAATTTAACAAGGTAGAACAAATTGTTATTCCGCGATCTGATGTAGTGATCAAAGGAGGGGAGTATTATGCTGAGATGTTAATTGCAGCTACCGATACATTGCAGCCTCCAACATATAGAATTGAAGGCCATAGTGCTGAAATTTTGGAAAATGGAAGAGGTGTTTTAAGAATTCCTGCTAATTCTATTGGAAAGAAAACATGGAGAGGTAATATTATCTTCAAGGATCCCAATGGTGTTGATAAGAGTTATCCAATATCACATGAATATGAAGTTGTTCAGCCTAATGTTGTGATTTCTCCAACAAAGATGAACGTATTTTATGAAGCGTTAGATAATCCTGTTGAGATCTCTGTTCCTGGTATAGCCAGTAGTCAAATAAGGATTTCAATGACGAATGCCAGTTATAATAAAAGAGGTAATGAATACATTGTTAAACCTCAGGCTGGTAAAGCAGGAGGGAAATCGATCATAACTGTTTCTGCAGATATAAATGGTCAGACCAGGAGGCTAGGGAGTCAGGAATTTCGTATAAAGCGTGTGCCTAATCCAATAGCAATGGTTGCAGGACTTGGTGATGGAGATAAAATAAGGAAAAACCTTTTGATAGCTGCCGGATATGTTACAGCAGAGATGGGTGAAGATTTTGATTTTGACTTAAAATTTAAAGTTACTCAGTTTTCTATAGGTACTTATCGTAAGGGATTCTATACAAACGAAGTTTCAAATAGTAACAAGTTTACAGAAGCGCAGGAAAATCTTTTAAAAGGTCTTGCTCCTGGAAATAAAGTATATATTGAAGACATTAGGGCTGTAGGACCTGATGGAAGAACACGTAAATTAGGTTCGATTACATTTACGGTTGATTAATTTTAAAAATGAAAATTTATAGCATATGAAACGAATCATCTTAATCCTCGTTATTCTTGTTAGCTTTGGCAGCATTGATTTTATAAGTGCTCAACAAGTAAACAAAGAGTTGTATACCAAAGATCATGTGCCGAATCGGAAACCAATTCCGTATGCACATATCAGAGAAGCTGATGTACTTTGGGCAAAAAAGATATGGAGAGTAATTGATTTAAGAGAAAAAATCAACTTACCAATGTTTTATCCAACAACAAAAATGGATGATCGAATGAGTCTTATTGATCTTTTGGTATATGGAATTACATATGAAGGTCTTACGGCTTACTCAACTAAATCTGATGATGAGTTTCAGGTGCCTTTAACTTTGGATCAGGTATTGCGTGAGATGGGAGCTGTATCGGATACGATGGAAATCCAGAATCCTGAAACAGGCCTTTATGAAACTAAAGTGATAGAGGGTGAAGTTCGATCAACAGAGTTTAAGCAAATCATGTTAAAAGAGATTTGGTTCTTTGACCGTAATTACTCAAGAATGGATGTTCGTATAGTTGGTATCTGTCCTATTCGTGAATATGTAAAGGATAGTGATGATGGCGAAGGTCAGGTTGTTCAGTCTCAGGCTTTTTGGGTTTATTTCCCTGAAGCACGTGGTTTACTTGCTCGTCATGAGGTGTTTAACCCAAATAACGATGCACAAAGAAGAACATTTGATGATATTTTTATAAAGCGTTATTTCGGAAGTTATATTTACAGAGAATCAAACGTATATAATAACCGACGTATTGAAGACTATACCGCAGGTATGGAGGCAATGATGGAATCAGAACGAATTAAAAGTGCAATGTTCGACTTAGAACATGATATGTGGGAATTCTAAAAAGGATTAAGATACAATATATAAAAAGGGGCTTTAAGCCCCTTTTGTTATTTATCACCAAACTCTGTTTTTAAGTCGGTAGTGAATTGCCTTATTTGTTTTTCATTGGATCGTGGACAGATTAATATGGCCTTATCAGATTGCACAACGATGTACCCATCTAGACCTTGTATAACCCCTTTCTTTCCTTCCGGAAGATGAACAATGGTGTTTTGTGTATTGTACAAAAGAACATCTCCTTTAATAACAGCATTGTTATTGTCATTGGTTCTCATATGTTCATGCAAAGAAGACCAGGTTCCAAGATCTGACCATCCAAAATTAACTTTCTTAACAAATACATTGTTTGCCTTTTCCATAACTCCATAGTCAATGGAAATATTTTTACATTCAAGATAAGCTTCATGTAATGCTTTTTCTTCTTCCTTTGAACCTATATGTTTAGAAAACTCAATAAATGGTGTTGCTACTTCTGAAAGGTTTGTATTATAGGCTTTTTCTATTGTTTTTAACGACCACATAAAAATCCCTGAATTCCAGTAAAATTCTCCACTTTCGAACAATACAGTAGCCATCTCAATATCAGGCTTTTCAGTAAAGGTTTTCACCTTATTAAAAGTTTTCTCTTCAGCTGCTGTTTCACCTATCTGAATATAGCCATAACCTGTTTCAGGATGAGTGGGTTTAATTCCTAAGGTAAGAAGAGCATCTTTCGATTCAACAAATTCAAGTCCCTTATTAATACTTGATTCAAATGAATTTTGATTAAGAATAAGATGGTCAGCCGGAGTTACCACAATATTGGCATCAGCATTTTTGCTTTTGATGATAGTGTTGGCAAATGCAATGCAAGGTGCTGTATTTCTTCTAAGAGGTTCTTCCAAAACCTGTTCTGAACTTAATTTGGGTAATTGTTGCATCACAAGGTGTTTATAAGACGAGCTGGTGACAACAATAAAGTTTTCAAGAGGGCAAATGGATTCAAACCTTTCAAATGTTTGTTGCAGCAGAGATTTACCTGTGCCAAAGATATCAAGAAATTGTTTTGGGGTTTGTGAAGTGCTTAAGGGCCAGAATCGACTTCCGACACCACCTGCCATGATTACACAATACGTATTTTGCTTCATTTTTCTTAGTATGAATGGCTTGAATGAAATACCATATTAACTTGGATAAAGAGTATTTTTTAAGCCAGCGTATCTAATTTCGTAAAATATTTAAATTCTTATTAATGTTGAGTAATATTGTTACTTTTATCTGTAAAATTAGGACTATTTTTTTAAACGAACATGAGAATTTTTTACCATATAGGACGTTATACGTTGTTTGTGAAAAAGGTTTTTGGCAAACCATCCAAGCATTCTATCTTATTTAAACAGATTATTAAGGAGATTGATAAATTGGGGATTGATTCTCTCGGAATTATCTTTATTATTTCAATTTTTATGGGTGCTGTTATTACCCTTCAGACAGCCTACAATATTGATTCACCTATTATTCCTAGATATACAATTGGTTTGGCAGCAAGAGATTCAATGCTGCTTGAATTCTCATCAACTATTGTTGCTCTGATACTTGCTGGTAAGGTTGGATCAAATATTGCTTCTGAGATTGGAACTATGAGAGTAACTGAACAAATTGATGCTTTGGAAATAATGGGAATTAATCCTGCCGGATATCTTGTTTTGCCTAAGGTAATTGCTTTTGTTTTGATTATTCCATTTTTGGTAGTGATTAGTATGGGAGTGGGTATTACAGGTGGATTTCTTGCTGGTTCTTTAAGTGGTGAAGTTCCTGCTTCGGATTTTATTTATGGAATACAATATGCATTTGTCCCATTTTATGTTGTTTATTCACTAATTAAGGCAATAGTTTTTGCTTTTATTATTGCAACAGTTTCTGCCTATTGGGGATACTATGCCGAAGGCGGAGCTTTAGAGGTGGGAAAAGCCAGTACAACAGCTGTGGTGACCAGTAGTATTCAAATCTTATTGTTTAACTTGTTGTTAACTCAATTACTTTTGGTATGATTGAAGCAATTAATGTAATGAAAGCTTTTGATGATAAAGTTGTTTTGAAAGATATATCAGCTGTTTTTGAGAAAGGACAAACGAATCTGATAATTGGTCAGAGCGGGTCAGGAAAAACAGTACTTCTGAAATCATTGGTAGGCCTACATAATGTAACGAGTGGTGATATTTTATATGATGGGCGTAGTTTGTTAGGCCTGAATACAAAACAAAAAAAATTATTACGTCAGGAAATTGGTATGTTATTTCAGGGGTCGGCTTTATTTGATTCAATGACTGTTGAAGAAAACGTTCGGTTTCCTTTGGATATGTTTACGAATATGTCAGATGAAGAGAAGCGGGATCGGACCAATTTTTGTTTAGATCGGGTGAAACTTGAAAATGCCAATTCAAAACTACCTTCAGAAATTAGTGGAGGTATGCAGAAGCGTGTGGCTATAGCAAGAGCCATTGCTCTGAATCCAAAGTATCTATTTTGTGATGAACCTAATTCAGGATTAGATCCACGTACATCAATTGTGATTGATGAACTAATTCATGAAATAACCGTGGAATATGATATCACCACTATTGTAAATACTCATGATATGAATTCAGTAATGGGCATTGGCGATAAGATCATTTTTATTTTTGAAGGAGAGAAGTATTGGGAAGGAAATAAAGATGACATCTTTCATGTGCAAAATAAGCAGTTAGAAGACTTTATTTTTGCATCTAAGATGTTTAGAAAGATAAAGGAGGCAAATAAATAAAGAGGCTGAATTCAGCCTCTTTTTGCAATATTTATCTTTGAGTTATTCTCATATCATATTCTAAAGGATGACTGATTTTATATTCTTTGTTAATGGGGGTAAAGGATCTCTCTGTCGATTTTAATGTAGCTCCTGTTGGTTTAACTCCCGTTAAATACTCCAATGCCAAAGCAAGAAAATCTTCTCTTGGATCACCCAAAGGATAGAAGTCTGAAGCATCAAGAAAGTCATATCTGTCAATATCAGGTATTAGCCCTTCTCTATAATCAATTGAATTATTTTTGTTTTCGGCACGCATTACAATTGGTTGCATAGCCCATTCGTCAGAAACATCTTCATCATTTATTGTTATAGAACCATAATATTTACCATGAGTTTGTTCTCCAATTTGGTATACGGTCATATGAGGACTTAATCCATACATTACCATTTCACTGGCAGAAGCAGTTTTGTAGGTTG
The DNA here is from genome assembly GCF_050589785.1 of Carboxylicivirga caseinilyticus. NCBI lineage: Bacteria > Pseudomonadati > Bacteroidota > Bacteroidia > Marinilabiliales > Marinilabiliaceae > Carboxylicivirga > Carboxylicivirga caseinilyticus. Next base: position 46,449 of record NZ_JBNGOX010000011.1, read on the forward strand.
TGAGTACAACAAGTCGATTAAGATCAAGATTGTTTGCATTACTTTCAAGGCGATAAGTAAATAAATCTTCTTCATCCGGATATCTGGTTTGGTAATAATTATCTAAATTTTCGTTGTAAGCCGTATTAATAAAAACATCACCAATTGCACTGCTTGGGGCTATCATACTACTTAGAAGGATAGCTGTAGAAACAGCACCTCCTCCATTATAACGTAAGTCTAATACTAAATCGCTTACTCCCTGATTTTTGAAATCAGCGAAAACAGATTCCAATTGATCATTATAATCATCAATGAAGGATTTATACATCAGGTATCCAATTTTTTTACCCTCGTATTCAATAACTTTACTGATATGAATGGGATTTGTTTGTAAAGTTGTGGCAGATAACTCAACAGATGGACTTATAGGAGTGATACTGTAATCTAAATTTAAAACTCCAAATGTCATAGTATAGTTATCCTGATTTAATAAAGTGGAATAATTAGATAACGTCAGCTGTTGACCATCAATCATGTAGAACATCATACCTCTTTCGAGTTCAGCCTCAGAGGCTGGGGAATCCGGCTCCACGTATTCGATAAAGCCAATTACATTAACATCATCGAGCCTGTATAATCTGATTGAATGTCCCATCGATAATCTAACACCTGCAAAATAGTCAAGTAAAGCTTGATAATCATCAGTTAGAAAAGACCACTGATCTATATTTCTTGCTAGCTCATTGTCATAGCTTGCTTTCAATATTTTATCAAACAGATCGTAAGTGTCTTTTTCAGTTCGATAATCAAAGTTGTCCATGGTTGCATTCCAATAATAGACAAATTCCATGTTGTCAATTACGAACTTGTTTATCTTTTGGGTTTCTTTATCGGCGTAATCACCTCCGCCATCATCCTTACAGGATGTTAATATGAAAGGAATCAAGATAGCTAAATAAAACAACCAGAATATATTTTTCATACACTTAAAATTGAAATGAGTCTGAAAAATAGTTATAATTTTAATAGATTGGTGGAGGAACACAATATTAATGTATGACTAAGAATAATGAATTGCGACTGGGTGATTGTAAGGTATATTGTATTTTAAGAGGAACTGACAAACAATTACCTTCTAAAAAGAAAGATGCTGAAAGAAAAGTTCAGTTAGTTGCATTAAGACGGATTTTTCCATTTGTAATTAGGCAAGAAATTCAAAATAGTGACAGTTTTAAGTTAAGTTTTTTGAATCAGTTTTTTAATGGAGATAATTATTCATTTAAAAGAAGGCAGGATCGGAAGGTAGGAATCCAATGGAAAGATTATAGTGTGCAATTGTTACCTATGTTATTGGCGTTAAAAAGAATTGATTTGGAGAAATCAATATCAGACCTTGTCCATGCCCTTATTCTTGAAGTTGAGCACTCAAATAACAATAGATGCAGTATTGAATTAAATTGGAAATGGTTAATTGAATTTGTTGAGAATTATCGTATTCAAAGTTTTACTGAAAGAATTGGTCAGTCAGATATAAATCTGATGGATTTGATTGATAAATTTTACGACGAAGTGAAAATGACTCATTTGCATCCTGCTTCATATTACCTACTATTTGAGTGGTTTGGAGAAGCTACTGTTGATATTGGCTACAACGCTTTTGATTTATATAATCAATCCAGGGATAGTAAAATGGCCTGGGAAAAAGCAATAAAAAATCATATGGTAATTTATAATCTTGATGACAGTTTGTTTAATTATATATTCAATGAAAGAATTTGTAAGTTATTGGAATTCTATTAGTTATTGCTAATGGAGTTTAATTGCTTGATACTAGCTATTTTTCTTTTGTAAAGAACAAATTTAACAGCCCAACTTTTAAATTCTTTTTCAGCATGCCAATTGTTAGTTAATTCAATTAGATCATCATCTGGAATATTATAGATGTTAGAGAAAATAATATATTGGTCCGTTGAATAATCTGCTAGGTGGTAACTAAAGTTTTCATCATTTAGTTTAGTGTAGTATTCCTGGGTTATATTTGGAACAAAACTTCCAATTTCAGAAAGATTAATGCCTTCATCTCTAACATACTTATTCATTTTATCATTAAGGCTGTAATAAGGTAGGTGTGCCAGGGTTGCACTCCAACAGGTTGAAATATTATCGGGATAAACCCAGAAATTTCCACTTAGCTGAACGAAAAGTAATACACCAATTAAAGCTTTAAGAACATTCTGTTTTGAGTAATAGTTTTGTAGCAAAACTCCAGTAGTTAATGATAATAAGATGAATAACGGGATAAAATAACGATTGTTTATTAAGTGGTTGGATAATAGGCTACTTGGAAGATAAATTACCAATAAAATAATTAATATGACTGACAGTTGTTTTATTTTTTTATCAATAGGCTTGTGATTCTTTATAAATAGAAAAGAAATTGATAATAATGTAATCCATATTGTAATTCTTCCAGCATCAGCCATTCTCCAACTAAAAATTACAATATTTCTTATAAAACCTGTTAGATCAACTTTTTCATAGCAAGCAGCCCAGGGACTTGATTCGTTATAAACCATCCATCCTTTAGCTATGAAATGATATGTGAGGAATGAGATACTTGGAATTGAGGCAAGAGAAAATATTCTAAGCGTTCTGAAGAACTGATGCAGTTTATTCTTTTCGAATGCTATAATGTTATAAAGATTAAAACCAAATAATCCAAAGGCTATGGTCATACCTCTAAGGTTAGTTAAGGAAAGGAATACAAGACCGATAAACAATGCAAATTGTCTTTTTTTGAGAATGCTATTCAGAGATAGAAGAAAGAAGAAAACCTGTACCAAATCACTGGAATAGACAACCATCTGTGTCAAAAGAGCGGTTTCTAGTGTAATTAATAGTAAGATTAGATTTTTAATGCTATTGTGAATATAAATTTCACAAAGGCGATTAATCTGCCATACTGTTCCAATGGCAAAAGGTAACATTAATAGATGTCCGATAAATAAATACTTACCAAAAATTGACCAGGAAATTGCAAGCAATAAACCCATTAAAGGAGGATGACCAGGATCAATATTGTCAGGAAGCAAAAGATTAAAATTACTTTCTAAAAACCAATGAGCTTGTTTTGAGTCCAGAATGTCTTTATCCCAAAAAAAAGGTTGATTAATATTAAATAAAATCAACACAGTTATACCGAAGAAAACAATAATTGGGAAAAAATATTTCTTAAGACTCATATTCTTTAAAGCTAAAAAAGGCTGCAAATGTTGCAGCCTTTCTGGTTATGAATTATTTTTTAATTGTAGTATTCATCTTTTACACAGGTAAAAGCAAGATAAAACATAAATCCATTTATAATTAAGCCAACGATATTAAATGAAAAGATATTCATTATTAAACTTATACCAGTCAAAATTAATGATAGTATTATAGTCCACTTTTGACCTTTAAAAATGCCAATGGTAATAAAAATACCAAGAATTACAAAGGCTAAAACGATACCCCCAATAAGAGCAGTTCCTGCACCTGCTAATATAGCCAATCCAGATTGCTCAAGGTAAGGAGCGATTGCTGCACCTGCTATTAATAAACTCAATGAGGCTATTAGACCGAAAAAAACACCAATAGCATTTAAAATGCCTAATACTGTTCCTTGCCAAGGACGAGTAGTTGAACTCATAGAAAAAGAATTAAATGGTTATTAAAATATTACTGTGAATAATAAATAAAAATAGTAAAAAAATAAAAGCCGACTTACGTCGGCTTTAAAATAGATATATAACTTTTTTATAATCCTCTAACATTCTTTTCCCATTTCCAGGCCGATTCAAGCGTTTCTTCCAGCGACTTTTCAGCTTTCCAGCCTAATTCCTGGTTGCCATATGTTGTATCAGCCCATATCTTTTCAATATCGCCGGCACGTCGTCCTACAACCTTATATTTCAAATCTACCTTGTTCACTTCAATAAAGGCCTTCACTAATTGCATTACCGAATAGCCTTCACCTGTTCCAACATTGAAGAATTCGTAATTATCTTTTTGCTTTCCTTTCAACATTCGATCAATGGCAACAACGTGTGCCTTTGCCAAATCAACAACATTGATATAATCACGAATTGCAGTTCCGTCCGGAGTATCGTAATCTTCTCCAAAAATGCTTAATTCTTCGCGTAGTCCGGCAGCAGTTTGAGTTATAAAAGGAACCAGGTTATTAGGTACTCCAACAGGAAGTTCACCAATTAATCCACTTTCGTGAGCACCAATAGGATTGAAATATCTTAAAGCAATACAATTAATTGCTTCATTGGTCTTACAATAATCACGCATAATATCTTCGCAAATAGCCTTGGTGTTTCCATAAGGTGATTCAGCTTCTTTACGAGGTGTTTCTTCTGTTACAGGTAATACATCCGGTTGGCCATAAACCGTACAAGATGAAGAAAATACCATATGAGGTACTTTATATTTATTCATGCACTCTAACAAATTCATTAGAGAACCCAGGTTATTACGGTAATATTCAAGCGGTTTCTGAACAGATTCACCAACTGCTTTGAATGCCGCAAAATGAATAATGGCTGAAATGTTAGTGTATTTCTGAAAAAATGCATCTGTTTTATCTCTCTCTGATAAATCAAATTTTTCAAACGCCGGGCGTATACCTGTGATTTTTTCAATATTGTCGAGTACTTCGATATTAGAGTTTGACAGGTTATCAACAATAACAACATCGTAACCTTGATTTTGAAGCTCCACTACAGTGTGAGAACCAATATAACCAGTTCCACCGGTAACCAGAATTTGCATAGCTAAAGATTTTATCTGCGTTTAAATGATATTCTTGCTTTATGAGAGGATAAAAGTAATAAATACTTTTAATAATTATTGACTTTTAATGTTAATTTGGTAACTTAGATTGTAAATTATAGGTAATAAGTGTTTTAGGGTTGTTTAATTTAGTTTATTAACATGTTATAAACAGGTGTTGATAGAAAGATGAAGGATTCCGTACTTTATTTACTAATTTTGTAGATATGACAACGATTGAACAACATATTTCGAATCTGCTTTACACGCATGACTGTGTGATAATACCTGATTTTGGTGCTTTTGTTGCCAGCTTAGCAAGTGCCAGAATTGATAAGGATAAAAATATATTATTGCCACCTTCAAAAGAAATAGGTTTTAATAGAAGCTTATCTCATAATGATAGCTTGTTGATAAGTACATTTGCTCAAAGAAATGGTTTAACCTATAGTCATGCTAAAATTGAGGTGGAGCGTTTTCGTTCAAAGGTTATTGATCAGTTAGAATCAGGTAATGAAGTTAATTTGGATAAGATTGGTTCTTTAAAACTTGATGCGATTGGAAATGTTCAATTTACTTCAGGAACTACAGAGAATTATTTACCAGAAGCTTTTGGATTAACATCATTTCACTTTACACCTGAGATAAATATTAATCCGGTTAAGGAAAATATTCAGGTGAAGCGTCTGCTGAAACCTTTATCACAACGTAATATTGCTGCAACGGTAACATTGTTGATTGCTTTATTTGCTATTTCACCCAGCATAACTGATTCGGGTGTTGACAAAAATTATAGTACAGCCGGAACGCTTGATTATTTATTCCCAGTAAAGGCAGATAATCATGAGTTGGTTGTAAATGCTAAAGATTTTACAAATTCAGCATCTGAAGATGTACTTATTGTAAAGGAATCTTTACCTGTCGAAGAGAATCATTTCTTTTTGATTGCAGGGAGTTTTAAAAAGGAGAGTCAGGCAAAACAGTTTTTGAAACAAATTCAGTTAAAGGGCGAGGAGCAGGCATTTGTATTGGAAAGTCCGAATAAAAGATATAGAGTTGCATTGGATGGTTATACCAATAAGCCGGAAGCTGTTAATTCAATGAAAAATTATCGATTGCAGGAAAATTTTAAAACTGTTTGGGTTTTAAAGCAATAGTTTATTTGTCAAGTCTAACTTGAAATATTGAAGCACATTGAAGCAAAAAAGGTCCGCACCAGCGGACCTTTTTGTTTATGTATTTATCGAGATTATCTGATTTCAGATCCTGGTTTAACCAAATTGGCAGGTGAAATAAATTCAAGCTTACCAGTTGCATCTTCAGCCATCAAAATCATACCTTGAGATTCGATCCCCCGTATTTTACGTGGAGCCAGATTAACCAAAATACTTACTTGTTTACCAATGATTGCTTCAGGTTCGAAATATTCAGCAATTCCTGAAACAACGGTGCGTTGATCGATTCCGGTATCAACTTTTAATTGAAGCAATTTTTTGGTTTTTGCCACTTTTTCAGCCTCTATAATGGTTCCAACTCGGATGTCCATTTTTGTAAAATCGTCAAACTCAATATTTGCCTTTGCAGGAGCAGCAGTTTTATTAGCCGCTTCATTGTTTAATTTTGTTTGTTGCAACTTATCAAGTTGAGCTTGAATAGTATCATCTTCTATTTTTTCGAATAACAATTCAGGTTTGTTGATTTCCTTACCAGTTTCAAGTAAGGTTAAATTACCACATGCTGTCCAGTCTAAATCAGCCAGGTTAAGCATGTCTTGCATTTTCTTTGCAGTAAACGGTAAAAATGGTTCAATCAGAATGGAAATATTGGCTGTAATCTGCAATGCAATATTCATGATTGTTTTTACACGCTCAGGATCCGTTTTAATCAATTTCCATGGCTCAGTATCGGCAAGGTATTTATTACCCAGACGCGATAAATTAATTGCTTCGCGCACAGCTTCACGGAAACGGAAATTATCCAAAGCTTCTTCAACGCGCTTAACGATTGCCGGAATCTCATTTAATGTTTCAGTATCGAAATCATTCAATTCACCAGCGGCAGGAACTTTCCCATCGTAGTATTTATGAGTTAACACTACGGCGCGGTTTACAAAGTTTCCAAGTATGGCAACCAGTTCGTTGTTATTACGAGCCTGAAAATCTTTCCAGGTAAAATCATTGTCTTTTGTTTCAGGAGCATTCGCTGTAAGAGTATATCTTAATACATCCTGCTTATTTTCAAAATCAACCAAATATTCATGCAACCAAACAGCCCAGTTTCGTGATGTTGAGATCTTATCACCTTCAAGATTCAGGAATTCGTTAGCCGGAACATTCTCAGGTAATATATAACTTCCTTCAGCTTTCAACATAGATGGGAAAACAATACAATGGAAAACAATATTGTCTTTACCAATGAAATGCAACATGCGTGATTCGGGATCTTTCCAGTATTTTTCCCACTCCGGAGTTAAATCTTTTGTTGCAGATATATATCCGATTGGAGCATCAAACCAAACGTATAAAACTTTACCATCAGCACCTTCAACAGGTACAGGAACTCCCCAATCTAAATCGCGGCTTACGGCGCGTGGCTGTAGTCCAAGATCGATCCATGATTTACATTGCCCGTAAACATTAGATTTCCATTCCTTATGTCCTTCCAGGATCCATTCTTTTAAAAATGGCTCGTGTTTATCCAAAGGCAGATACCAGTGGTTGGTAGTACGAATAACAGGAGTGCTGCCCGAAATAACCGAACGAGGATTGATCAGATCCGTTGCATTTAACGATGTACCACAACTCTCACACTGATCACCATAGGCTCCTTCACTCTTACAATGAGGACAGGTGCCGGTAATATATCTGTCGGCCAAAAATTGTTTGGCTTCTTCATCGTAGTATTGCTCAGACTCCTTCTCAATAAACTCACCCTTTTCATATAATGTTTTGAAAAACTCAGAAGCCGTTTCGTAATGAGTTTTTGAGGTTGTGCGGGAATAGATATCGAATGAAATTCCAAACTTCTCAAATGAGTCTTTGATAATTCCATGGTACTTGTCAACAATATCCTGCGGAGTTACACCTTCATTTTTAGCTTTCAGAGTGATAGGAACACCATGTTCATCCGATCCTCCAATTAAAATTACATCTTCCTTCTTCAAACGCAGGTAACGCACATAAATATCAGCAGGCACATAAACTCCGGCAAGGTGTCCGATATGAACAGGTCCGTTGGCGTATGGTAATGCTGTAGTTACCAGTGTTCTTTTAAAATTTCCCGTCTTCATTCCGTCTGAATTGTTTTATGGTTGGGTAATATAAATCAAAACAAAACCCCGCATCATTCGGGGCATTTTATTAACTTCACAAAGATATGCAAACTATTTAAAATTAGTAATAAGATTAGAGCATCATCACCAAATGCAACATGTAAAAAAGGGTTTTGATGTTTTGTTCGTGATAATTGATGATGAGAAGTATGATATTTCCAAAATCGTTAACAAAAGGTTCAACCATTGGTATTGTATCGCCTGCAGGTAAGATCGATTCAGAAACCATACACTTTGCTGAAAAATTTCTGCTAAGTCTTGGATACAAAGTAGTGGTTGGAGAAAATGCCGGGAATGCCTATCACCAGTTTGCCGGTAATGACGAACATCGTGCATCTGATTTGCAGAAGATGCTAAACCGTACGGACATTGATGCCATTTTTTGTTCAAGGGGAGGTTATGGTACCGGGCGAATAATTGATAAGCTGGATTTTTCTCATTTTCTTGATAATCCAAAATGGATAGTTGGATACAGTGATATTACCGTTTTGCATGCCCGTCTGCAGAATGAATTAAAGATAGCATCAATCCACGGGCCCATGCCAAAGAATTTTCCGGATAAATCGAAAGATGATGAGGATATGCTGCAATTATTTAAGATTTTGCACGGAGAACTACCAACATATAAATTCAAACCTCACCTACTTAACCGAAATGGAGACGCTGAAGGTTTATTGATTGGAGGTAATTTATCACTGATTCAGGCATTGAGATCAACACCTTATGATGCAGAACCACATGGAAAGATTTTGTTTATTGAAGATGTGTCGGAATATTTGTACAATCTCGATCGAATGATGTATAATTTAAAGTTAAGTGGTTACCTAAAGCAATTGAGTGGTTTAATTGTTGGTCAGTTTACCGAAATGAAAGATAATGATAAGAAGTTTGGTTTAACTGCTTATGAGATAATAAAAGAAGCCGTAAGTGAATATGATTATCCTGTAATTTTTGGATTTCCTGCCGGACACGGAAATATTAACATGCCTTTGGTGTTGGGTAAACGTATTACTATGTCGGCATGTAATTGCGATGTCAAAATAAAATTTTGAAATGGCAGATCACAATGAACTGGGAAAGGTAGGGGAGGAAGTTGCAGCCAGGTATCTTGCAGAGAAGGGGTTTGTGATTGTAGAACGTAACTGGCGATATAATAAGAAGGAATTGGATTTGATTGCCTATGATGATAATCAACTTGTGATTATAGAAGTAAAAACTCGGACAAGTGATGGTTGGGAGCATCCAAAAGAAGCGATAACTACATCTAAAATCCGTTTTATAGTAGAAGCTACCGAAGCTTATATTATTGAGAATGATATTGATAATGAGGTGCGTTTCGATGTGGTTACAGTCATTCCTGATAATGGGGATTGGGAAATTGAATATTTAAAGGAGGCGTTTCATCCAGGCTTATAAAAAGATTTTATGAACATCGAAGAATTCAGGGAGTATTGTTTAAAGAAGGAAATGGTAACGGAAGAATTTCCATTTGACGAATCAACATTGGTTTTTAAAGTAGCTGGTAAAATGTTTGCGTTAACTGATCTTGAAGAGGATTTCAGAATAAACCTTAAATGTATCCCTGAAAAAGCTGTTGAGTTGCGCGAACAATATAGTTGTGTTTTGCCGGGATATCACATGAGTAAAAAACATTGGAATACCGTAATCCTAGATGGAACGCTTAAAGATGAGATTTTATTTCAATGGATTGATGATTCGTATAACCTGATAGTTGCAGGATTGCCTAAAAAAATACGTCAGCAGATGGCGGGTGGCAACTAATTTTATAATATTGCGTATTAATTTCTATTGTTTTCAAACACCCGAATCATAAATAGAATGAAGAAACTGATAAGTTATTTTTTACAAGGTATTCTTTATATTGCTCCCATTGCTGTAACACTTTATGTTTTTGTAATTGCATTTGTATGGTTAGATGGGCTTCTTCGTAATCTGGAGATTTTTGAACATGGAACATTTTCGAAATTTAGTTTTCCTGGAATTGGCTTATTAATTATTCTTTCAACTGTAACGTTAATTGGTTTTATTGGACAAAAACTGATAACATCACCTATTTCCAGTGCATTTGATCTCTTGTTAAAAAAAGCTCCTTTAATTAAGATGATCTACAGTTCTGTTAAGGACTTGCTTTCAGCCTTTGTTGGTAAGGAGCGTAAATTTGAAAAACCGGTAATGGTGACATTGGATAAGGAGGGAATTTTACACCGATTAGGTTTTATAACAGCATTGGACCTTGAAGATATTGGTATAAAGGATAAGATTGCTGTATATCTTCCAAGTTCCTATGGAGTACTTGGTGAATTATATATTGTTCCTTCGGATAAGGTTCAGCCATTAGATGCGAACTCAGCTGATGTAATGAAATTTATTGTTTCGGGTGGAGTTACTAAAGTAAATTAGTTTGCTCATTAATAGGTTCGAATAATCAATTCTGTTTTCTTAGACTGAAAAACTATTCGGCCTGTTGTTCTTTTTCGTGTTTCCTTAAAAAATAAACGATTCCGTATTGAGTAGCTTTTTTCCTCTTCTCTTCAGGTGATAGACTTTCGAATTTAGCTTCAATGGCATTCCAGGCCGATAGAATAATATTATCTGCATTCTGACGTAGCATCACTACCTTTTCATGCATCTTTTGGGTTGTAACCAGTAAGTTTTTGTGATTATTATAATACTCCTTAAATTTTTCGAACTGAACTTTTACAACTGCAATTGATGGATTGTAGATACGGGTTCCTCCTTGCGACATGCGACGCTCTTCGCCTTCTATCAGGTCTTTCCCAATTTGTAATAGTTGTTGTTCTGTTCCCATCTCAGGAACTGACTTGTCATCTTCTGTCAGTCCAAACAATTTTCTGGTTTCAGGTTTGATTTCTTTACGGGCTACACAAAAGTTAAATACCTGTATAAAATGAGAAATGTATAACCTGGCCGATTTAAACTGATCTGATAAAAGTTTACCATATTTAGCCTGTCTGTCTTTACTAAAGTTGTATTGATTGATGGCTTGTTCAAACTGTGGTAAGAAAGATTGAAGCTCTAAAAATAATTTTTGCGAGAAAGCTAATTCGAAAGGATTCTCCTGCATCCCTTTTAACTGTAAGGCCTTCATGGCTCTTAATCGGGCTTGATCAGTATTAGGTAGACGACGATATGGCATAGTCAATCAGTTTAAATGGAACCTATTCGCACCTAAAATAGAAAAAATACATATTATTAACAAGTTAAATTCTAATGAAATAACGTTTGGTCGGAAATGAAGTGCAAAAAAAAACCACCTTTCCAATGAAAGGTGGTTGGAGGAGTATAAAAAGCTTCAAGCCTTAGTCTTGAAATTTAGCTTTTAAAAATTCACGGTTCAAACGTGCGATATTTGAAATTGAAACACTCTTAGGACATTCAACTTCGCAAGCACCGGTATTGGTACAGTTACCAAAACCTAATTCATCCATTTTTGCAACCATGTTTTTAGCACGACGGGCAGCTTCAACTTTACCTTGAGGTAATAAAGCCAGGTGACTAACTTTTGCTGAAACGAACAACATTGCTGATCCGTTTTTACAAGTTGCTACACAAGCACCACATCCAATACATGAAGCTGCATCCATAGCCTCATCAGCATCATCCTTAGGAATAGGAATAGCATTGGCATCAGGTACACCACCAGTACTTACAGATGTGTAACCACCAGCTGCAATAATCTGATCGAAAGCACTACGGTTAACAATCAAATCTTTAATTACAGGGAAACCAGCAGAACGCCATGGCTCAATGGTGATGGTTTCACCGTCTTTGAACTTACGCATGTGCAACTGACAAGTAGTAACATCATCATCTGGTCCATGCGGACGTCCGTTGATGTATAATGAACACATACCGCAAATACCTTCACGACAATCGTGATCAAAAGCAACTGGTTCACTGCCTTCGTTTACCAACTGCTCATTCAAGATGTCCATCATTTCAAGGAATGAACTGTCGGTAGATACTTTCTCTAATTTGTATGTTTCAAAACGACCTTTATCCTTAGGCCCGTTCTGACGCCAAACCTTTAGAGTCAAATTTATATTATTTTCCATTTTTCTCTGTTTAACTATTGAAACTAATGACCTGTGAGATTATTTATAATTACGTTGAGCAACTTTTACCACTTCAAAAGTAAGGTCTTCCTTAATTAACTCAGGAGCTTTTTCCTCACCCTGGTATTGCCAACAAGCAGCGTATGCAAATTTGTCATCCTGACGTTTTGCTTCACCTTCTTCTGTTTGGAACTCTTCGCGGAAGTGACCACCACAAGATTCCTCACGATTCAGTGCATCGCGTGCCATCAAATCACCAATCTCAATAAAGTCAGCCAAACGAGAGGCTTTTTCTAATTCTACGTTCATTCCTTCTGATGATCCTGGGATACGAACATTTGAATAGAATTCTTTCTTGATTGCTGCAATTTTCTCGATAGCAGTTTCTAATCCTTCTTTGGTACGTGCCATTCCAACAAAATCCCACATCACTAGGCCTAGTTCTTTGTGGATGCTGTCAACAGAACGATTTCCTTTAATTGCCAATAATTTTGCGAATTTATCTTTTGCAGTTTTTTCTGCTTCGACGAACTCTTTTTCTTCACCGGTCATACGTGGTGTTGAAATATCATCAGCCAGATAGTTCTGAATAGTGTATGGAAGAACGAAATAACCATCGGCTAAACCTTGCATTAAAGCTGAAGCACCTAAACGGTTTGCTCCGTGATCAGAGAAGTTAGCTTCTCCGGCTGCAAATAAACCAGGGATAGTTGTTTGTAATTCATAATCAACCCAAATACCACCCATTGTATAGTGGATAGCAGGATAGATCATCATTGGTGTTTCGTATGGATTGTCATCAACAATCTTTTCGTACATCTGGAATAAGTTTCCGTAACGGGCACGAATTGCATCTTCACCTAAACGCTCAATAGCTGATTTGAAATCAAGATAAACAGCTAATCCTGTTGCACCTACACCAAAACCTGCATCACAACGTTCTTTAGCTGCACGAGATGCAACGTCACGAGGCACAAGGTTACCAAATGCAGGGTAGCGACGCTCTAAATAGTAGTCGCGATCTTCTTCTTTAATATCTTTTGGTTTCAGCTTTCCTGCACGGATAGCATCAACATCTTCTTTCTTTTTAGGAACCCAGATACGACCATCGTTACGCAATGATTCCGACATCAAAGTAAGTTTCGACTGGAACTCACCGTGCACAGGAATACAGGTTGGGTGAATCTGAGCAAAACATGGGTTTGCAAACAATGCACCTTTTTGATAAGCCTTAATCGCTGCTGAACCATTTGATCCCATTGCATTGGTAGAAAGGAAGAATGTGTTTCCGTATCCACCTGTAGCCAATACAACAGCATGACCAAAATGACGCTGGAATTCGCCGGTTACAAGGTCGCGGGCAATAACACCACGAGCTTTACCGTCAACCATCACAATGTCAACAATCTCTGTGCGAGTATAAAGATTAACTGTTCCTGCATTTACCTGGCGCATTAAAGCCTGGTAAGCACCAATTAACAACTGCTGGCCAGTTTGTCCTTTTGCATAGAAAGTACGACTAACCTGAGCACCACCAAAGGAACGGTTGTCAAGCAAACCTCCGTACTCACGTGCGAAAGGTACACCCTGAGCTACACATTGGTCAATGATGTCGTTACTTACTTCAGCTAAACGGTGTACGTTAGCTTCACGAGCACGGTAGTCACCACCTTTAACGGTATCATAAAATAAACGGTGTACTGAGTCACCATCGTTTGGATAATTTTTGGCCGCATTGATACCTCCCTGTGCTGCAATAGAGTGAGCACGTCGAGGTGAATCCTGAATAGTGAAGTTCTTTACATTGAACCCCATTTCTCCAAAAGAGGCAGCAGCTGAAGCTCCCGCTAAACCTGTTCCTACAACAATAATATCCAGTTTACGCTTATTAGCGGGGTTAACCAGTTTCTGGTTGGCTTTATATTTAGACCACTTTTCGGCCAATGGCCCTTCGGGTATCTTAGAATCTAATTTCATATCTTAATAATTAATTAAATTATGACAATAACATTGCAACAACAATAACACAGAAACCGAGACTTACAGCCCATGCAAAGATTGTTCCGATGATGGTCCAACGCTTACGCCAGATTCCGTTGTTTAAACCAACAGTTTGGAATGCTGACCAAAAACCATGTGTCAGGTGTAAGGCTAATCCTAAGCAGCCAATTATATATAAAATGGCCTTAACAGGATTTTGCAGATTGTTTTTTACAAGTGTGTACGTGTCATGCATGTGAGTGCCATGAACTTCTGGAGCTGTACCTGTAATTTGAAGAGGCACAAAATAATCGTAAACGTGAACAGTTAAGAAGGCAAGAACAACAATACCTAAAATGCCCATGTTTTTTGATGCCCACATTACTTCTTTAGTGTTGTTGCCTGAGGAATATTTAGCATTTCCTCGTGCTTTATTGTTTTGTGCAGTTAAAATAGCTGCATAAACAATGTGCACAATAAAACCTAAAGCCAACACCGGTTGTAATCCAAACTTAATAAGTGGTAAAGCCATGAAATTAGCAGCAATGTTAAATGTTTCGCCGCCATCTGGAACCAACAAACATAAGTTAATGGATAAATGGACTATCAGAAAGATAATCAAGAAAAGTCCTGATGCACCCATCATGAATTTTCTTCCAATCGAGGAACCGAAAAAAGTACCCATAAGAATCCTTTTAAAATTTATTGAATTGTGTAATTAATTTTTGATTTTTAAGTGTGCAAATGTAAATGTGAAAGTGCCTTTTGGCAAGCAATAATAAAGAAAAAATTCTCTATTTATATCAATTCTAATTAATTCTTGATTTTCCACTTTCTGATCGACTAAATTTTAACAAATATTATTACAATTTACCATTTATTTAAGGTGTTCATTTACATATAAATCATACGTAACTAGTATTGTTTTCGGCGGGTTAAAACAGTTTGAGTAAAGTTAATAAAATGTTTTGAGTGGAACTTTACATTATCTTTAAATAATCACTGAATTGGCTCTAGCAAATTATAAAATCGAAACTTTACAAGATAAATGGACTATAAAATCACTGATATGATTAAGAAGTGAGCTCAGTGTAATTACTTTCAAGGCAAAAAAGAACGAGGAGGGAAAATTTTGTTAGAAAATGTCAATATGATATATGGTGAATAAGGTTGTGAAAATCTTTAAACTGTATTTCTGGCAAGTAAAAATAAATGTGCTTTTAATGAAGGCTTTTTATATTCGTCTAAAGTTTTATACTTTTGTTGATGATAGAGTAAAACAATCATACATTTACGACCATGCAAGAAGAAATTGAATTAGTACTGGAAGATACCAAAGAAAGAATGGAAAAGGCTCTGGAGCATCTTGACAACGAACTGGCCAAGATTCGTGCCGGTAAAGCCAATCCAAAAATGCTTGAAGGGGTATTAGTTGAATACTATGGTAGTATGAGTCCACTTTCGCAGGTTGCAAACTTAAGTACTCCTGATCCAAGAACAATTGCGATTCAACCCTGGGAAAAGCAATTAATCGGAGCTATTGAAAAGGGAATTTTAGTTGCTAATTTAGGATTAAATCCAGATAATAATGGTGAGATAATTCGTATTAATATTCCGCCGTTAACAGAGGAGCGCAGACGTGATTTAGTAAAACAGGCGAAAAAAGAATGTGAAGATGCTAAAGTAAGTGTTCGCAGCGCTCGTCGGGATAGCAACGAAGAATTAAAGAGAATGAAGAAAGATGGTCTGTCGGAAGATTTAGAGAAAGATGCAGAAGCAGATGTTCAAAAGATGACCGATGCCTTTATTAAGAAGATTGATGAAATGTTTGAGGTGAAAGAAAAGGATATTCTTACTGTATAACCTCAATAATAATATATGGTAACCCCGATTTTTATCGGGGTTTTTTATTGCCTTAAGTTTTTAACTTTACTCATGAATGTTTTGATGCGTTCAATGTCAACATCGTTTGTCCATTTCCCATCGTATTTGAAATGGGAGCCAATAATAAAAACATCTGCCTGATGCCAATAGGTTTCAATGTTGTCAGCTGTAATTCCTGATCCTATTAGAATAGGTGATTTAAGTGCAGATTTTAAACCGGCCAGATCAGCCGGTTCAACAGCTTCACCGGTGCGATTGCCTGTAATAATAATTCCATCACTCAAAAAGAATTCTGCTGCTTTTGCCGTTTCAAGAAGTGAAACATCAGACGTAATAGCATGGGAAGAATGTTTCTTTTTGATATCGGTAAAGATCTTTATTTTTTCAGCACCGATTAATTTACGATACCTTAATAATTCACCGGCACAGCTATTCATCAGTCCTTCATCGGCAATATGAGAAAAAACAAATCCTTCAGCCCTAATAAAGTCCAGATCATTTGCATGAGCAACCGCCAAAGCCTGTTTGTTGGCCCCTGCTAAAATCTGAATACCTAAAGGAATACTGATATTTCTTCTGATCTCGTTGGCAATAACTGCCATCGCTGCCGTAATTTCATGATCAACCTCTTTGTTCAAATAAGGAATATCATGCATATTCTCTATCATAATCGCATCAATACCTGCATTTTGATAGAGGTTTGCCTCGGATACAGCTTTCTTTACAATTTCCTTTACCGATGATTGATTATGAGGTGTACCAGGAAGTGCACCCACATGTATCATGCCGACAATAATTTTGTACGGCGATTTAAGGTTCATATTTGCTTAAGCTTGATTTCTGTTCCCGGGTACGTACTTGTTGATAGTCAGCAATAAGTCTTCGTAACCAATTGGTTTGGCAATGTAGTCGTCACAACCAGCCTCTTTCGATTTTTCTTTTTCTTCAGAGAGAGCATAAGCTGTTTGAGCAATTACCGGAACATTTTTACTGATGCTCTTAATCTCGCGGGTTGCTGTATATCCATCCATTAACGGCATCTTAATATCCATCAATACAAGGTCTATATTATTGACCTTTCGGAATACATTTACAGCTTCCTGTCCGTCTTTTGCCCAGATCAGACTAGCATTGGATAATGCCAGTGCGACTTCTATGTATCTGAAGTTGTCTTCTTCGTCCTCGGCCACAAGGAATGTTTTGCCTTCCCAATTGAAGTCCCGAATAGCCTCTCTTTTTTTATCTTCTTCAAGCTTTTGGTTCATTAGTCGGTGGTAAGGTAGCGTGAAATAGAATGTTGTTCCAATCATTGCTTCCGATTCGACCCATATTTCTCCGCCTAATAAGTCTACCAGATGTTTGGCAATTGAAAGTCCAATACCGGTTCCTCCATAGAGGCGTTGCTTGTCATTGTTAAATTTAGAGAAACGTTCAAAAATTTCGTTTTCTTTGCCTCGAGGAAGCCCAATGCCTGTGTCTTTAACATAGAATTGCAGAAACTGATCTTCGATTTGCGTATATCCAAATTCGATAAAACCACGTTCGGTAAATTTAATGGCATTACCAATCAGGTTTACCAGAATTTGTTTCAGTCTGTGTTCGTCAGTGAGTATAAGAATGTTATTATCACTAACTCCTTCTTTAAGGTACAGCTTTAGGTTAAATAATCCTCTACGTTTAATGTCTTCATGGAAATTTTCAAAAATATCCGACATTAACGAATGAAGTTTACAAGGGCCATTCTTGATTTGTAATTGTCCACTGTCCAGTTTTGAGATATCTATTATATCTTCTACCAGTGTCAGGAGGTTTTTTCCGTTTATTTTGATAAGATTAACAAATTCCTCTTTTTCGGTAGTATCAATCTCTGGATGAGACAATAGATTTGAGAATCCCAAAATGGCATTCATCGGGGTCCTGATTTCGTGCGACATGTTCGACAAGAAAGAAGTCTTGAGGCGGTCACTTTCCTCGGCTTTTCTTTTTGCCAATACAAGGTTTTCATGTTCACGGCGTAGTAATCTTCTGAATCGTTGCTCTTTTTTAAGACTGAACAACATGCCGTTTAATAAGCTGTTAAGCGGTAGGAGGGTGATAAGAATAACTATAGTGAAAACGACTGCAAGTCGCAGGAAATCCATAAAAGGTATGGCTGGTTCGTAAGGGATTTTAATTATTGGTACATACAACAGTACTGCAGAAACTGTTAGTGAAACAGTAGAAATCAGGATGGATAGCCATGCGCTTTTCTGACCTACAAGAATGCCGGCCATAAGTGTGTAGGAAAGTAAAAACATGTATCCTACAGCTGAATTATTTGCTTTGAGAACTTGGTAAATGCCTATCAAATAAATTAAAAACAATATCCATCCAACCCTGAATTTAAAAGGTAATGATCTGACTGAGGTCACAAAAACAGCCGATAAGAAAACAAAGGTGGTGAAAACTGCGTTGGTATATGCTTCTTCCTGAATAAAGGTGAGTCCCAGATATAGATAAACTACAAGGCCAAAAAACAAGACTCCAATGGAGAAATAATGGAATATGCGCTCACGCCAGTAGTGAAGGCCATCTCCAGTTGGTGTGGATGAAGGACCTAAGCGCCTACGGATAAACACATCTATTTCCCTTACTAGCCTTGAACCTTTACTCTTTGCCATGAATTGATTAAGGCTTTACTTGTGTGTGACCATAATGGGTTAGTTAATCTTACCTTGCTAAAGGTAATTATTTCTAATAGTTATTCTAAGGTTTAAAAAGAAAAAGTAGGTAACAACTTATTAACAATTTTGAATATTTATTATACGGTTGAACAGGATGCTTTGAAACTGACCTAATTATGACCAAAAGCTTCTCCCTTCGGGACAATTGTGACACATGCTGATGTTTTTTTTATTCTGTAGAATGTTAGTTTTGAACAGCTGGCTTTCCTTCGATTTCCATATTTCGGAAAAGTTGTTGGTGGTAATGTCTCCTAATAGATAAATTGCATCTTTATCGTAACAACATGGGGCAACTTTGCCATTCCAGGTGATAACGGCTGAATGCCATTGACGCCAGCATTTATTTAGCATTTTTCCTTTTATTCTCAATCGATGCGTGTTTTCGTATCGGCGAAAGCGTTCGATTGTAGGAGGTTCAACAGGGCTGTCACTGTAATTGTTAAATTGGGCAGTTTTAAATTCAAGTTTATCAACAGATAAATCCTTCGCAATTTTCTTTATTTCTTCTAATTGGTGTTGGTTGTGTTTAAATACCAGGAATTGAATGATAACCAATGGGTATCTTTTTTTTAATTTCTTTTTGGCAGAAGTAATGTTTTTAATGCCTTCAATTACTTTATGTAAACTACCTCCGATTCTGTATTTTTCATAACTCTCTTGAGTTGTGCCATCAACAGAAAAGATAATTCTTGTAAGGCCAGATTCGACAATTTTTTTACCAAGAGCTGGTGTTATAAAGTGTCCATTAGTTGAGGTTGAGGTATAGAGGTTTTTATTATTGGCCAATTGTATTAATTCCGGAAAGTCAGGGTGCATGGTTGGTTCTCCCTGGATATAAAGGTTGAGGTAAATGAGTTCTTTGGGTAGTTGGTCTATGATTTTTTTGTATTCAACCAACGAAATTTTTCCACGAGGTCTTAAAAGTGTATTGGTTCCCGTTGGGCATTCGGGGCATTTAAGGTTGCAAATGCTTGTTGGTTCAATGGAAAGAGCTAACGGTTGGTGTTTAATAATTGCATACTTTGTAATTTGGGTCAGGTAGTAGTTAAGGATAGTCTTAAAAGCATTGGCTATTCTTTTGAAGTTTAAAACCCTAAGAATAGCCCAAGCTTCAAGTATTTTTATTCTTACCATTATTTATTTTCCAATAAATTCAGAATTTGATCCATTTTTGGTGTGAGAATAATTTCTGTTCTTCGATTAGCTTGTAATGAGGCGGCATCTGAACCATCTTTAACTGGTAGAAAAGCGCTTCTTCCTGATGCAGAAATCATGGAAGGGTCTATTTGACTATTGTCAAGCATGATTCTCACCACGGAAGTAGCTCGTTTGACACTTAAATCCCAGTTATCCAACAGTACACCACTTTTAAATGGAACCTTATCTGTGTGCCCTTCGACAATTATTTCAATATTCTTATTTTCTTCAAGAACACGTGCTATTTTTCTTAGTGCTTCAGCTCCTTGAGTATTCACCTGGTAGCTGCCTGATTGGAATAGTAATTTCTCTTCAAGTGATACATAAACCTTCCCGTCCTTCATATGAACTTTCAATTCGTCGCTTGAAAAACCAGTTAGGGCATCATTGATACTTTTTCTTAGGGCTAAAAGGGCATTGTCTTTTTGTTGTAGAGCTTTTTCTAATTCCTGTAACCTTGAGTTTTGAGATTCCATTTGGCTTTTTGAGGCTGCCAGCTCTTTTTGTTGTTTAAGCAGATCGGTCTCTGCTTTATGGAGTGCGTCTTCGCGTGCCTGTAGCTCTTCCTGTAGTTTTTGTAAAAAGGCTAATAATTCTTTATTGTCGGCATCGCTGCCTGATGAGTTTTTGAATTTTTGTAATGCGTCAGTGTAGCTTTTGTTAAGATCGGCATATTTGTATTGTTCTTTTTGAAGCCTACGACTTAGGTTGGTAGTGTCCTGAAGAAGTTGTTCGATTTGTTTTTTTAATCTTTGAACTTCGGCTGAAAGTTCGTTCTTGCTAACCTTCAATTCCTCATTTTCTGATCTGAGTATTCCGGCTTCTTGATCCAATTGGTTGGCTCTGTCAGCGGTTTCCTGATATTGTTTCAATGGAATACAGGCTGTTGAATAAACAATTGCTATAAAACTTACTAAAATCCACTTCTTCATAATATGTAATTTTTCAACTCAAAGATTATAAATTATCTTTGTCGGGCAAAATGCATTTTTGACATTTGTCAACGCAACCCAAGTATTAGATTATAATAATATGAACGAAGGCTCAAGCCGTTTATTGGATACTATCAATTCTCCAGATGATTTAAAGAAAATCGATTCAGAGTTTCTTCCTCAGGTTTGTAATGAGTTGAGAGAGTTTATTATCGATGCTCTTTCATGTAATCCAGGTCATTTTGGAGCCAGTTTAGGTGTAGTAGAACTAACGGTTGCTCTTCATTATGTATTTAATACGCCTTACGATAAAATTATTTGGGATGTGGGTCATCAGGCGTATGGACATAAAATACTTACAGGTCGTAGGGATCGATTTTATACCAACCGTAAATTTAAAGGCTTAAGCGGCTTTCCAAATATTTTTGAGAGCGAATATGATGCCTTTGGAGTAGGGCATTCTTCAACTTCGATTTCTGCTGGTGTTGGCATTGCTACTGCGGCTTCAATGCGAGGTGATGATCAACAACAGGTGGTTGCTATAATTGGTGATGGAGCTATGACTGCCGGTATGGCATTTGAAGGGTTAAATAATATGTCGGCTTTAAAGTCGAATATGACGGTTATATTAAATGATAATAATATGGCCATTGATCCAAATGTTGGAGGATTTAGTGAATACCTTGTTGATATTGCCACCTCTGGAACATATAATAAACTGAGATCTGAAGCTTTTAAGGCTTTGGAAAAGATGAAGCTTGCCGGACCACGTTCTAAGGAAATGATTACCAAGCTTAATAATTCGTTAAAGAATTTATTAACCAAACAGACAAATATTTTTGAAGGTCTTAATATAAGGTACTTTGGTCCGGTTGATGGTCATGATGTACAGCACTTAACTCGGGTGTTGAGTGATTTGAAAAACATTAAAGGACCTAAAGTGCTTCATGTAATTACCAAAAAAGGTAAAGGATTTAAATTTGCTGAAGAAAATCAAACAGCCTGGCATGCTGTGGGTGATAAGTTTGATAAGCTAACGGGAGAATTACTTAAATCAAATACTTCTTCTGTACCTAAACCGCCTAAATTTCAGGATGTTTTTGGTCAGACGATTGTTGAATTGGCTGAAAAGAACGAGAAGATTGTTGGTATTACACCTGCTATGCCATCAGGATGTAGTCTAAATATTATGATGGAGAAGATGCCTGATCGTGCATTTGATGTTGGAATAGCAGAGCAGCATGCTGTAACTTTTTCAGCAGGATTGGCAATTGCAGGCTATGTTCCTTTTTGTAATATCTATTCTTCTTTTATGCAACGGTCTTTCGATCAGGTTATTCATGATGTTGCATTGCAAAAACTTAATGTTGTTTTTTGTTTAGATAGAGGCGGACTTGTAGGAGCAGATGGGGCTACTCATCATGGTGTATACGATTTGTCATTCTTCAGGGGCGTTCCAAATTTGGTTGTTTCGTCTCCGATGGATGAAATTGAATTACGTAATTTAATGTATACGGCTCAGTTGCCTGATAAGGGTCCTTTTTCAATAAGGTATCCCCGCGGAATTGGCTCCAATATCGATTGGCAGCAACCAATGACTGAAATTAAAATAGGAACAGGACGAAAACTAAAAGATGGTAAAGATTTGGCTGTTCTTTCTATTGGTCCTGTTGGAGTGAAAGCTGGACAGGTCATTGCAAAGATCGAAAGAGATAATTTAACCATAGCGCATTACGATATGCGTTTTGTTAAGCCATTGGATGAGGCGTTGCTTCATGAAGTCTTCCAAAAGCATAAACGCATTGTTACCATCGAAGATGGTACTGTTGTAGGTGGTTTAGGAAGTGCTGTACTTGAATTTATGGCTGATAATGGTTATCGGGCAAGAGTAAAGCGCTTAGGTGTGCCTGATGAGTTTATTGAACATGGTACGCAAACAGAATTGTATGGGGTGTGTGGATTCGATAAAGAAGGAATTGAAAAAGCAATTTTTGAATTATTGGAAAGTTGATTTATGAAATTTATTCAATAACTCAACTTTATACTATCAGATTATAATTTTATAGCTCAAAAATTCTTATAATATTTAGTTATGGCTGCCGCAAAACTTCACATTTATTAAGACAAGCTATCCAATCTAAATGTATTTTAACAACTAAAAAGGCTTTGTTTCTACCCTAAAAATAATAAATACGACTTTTAGGTCTTATTTTTATTTAAAAAATCACTCATTTTTACTTTTTTTGAATCAACCCCCTAAAAAATTATCTAAAACACACTTAAAAATCACTTTTTTACTAATGTACCCCCAAAATACATATTAAATTTAAACTTTAATGCTTTTTTAACACTTGTGCCCCCTTTTTTGTATTGTTGTTTTATAAAAACCATCTACTTTTGTCATGTCAACCTATTCAAAGTAGGGGCAACAATAAATTATTAATAATTATAAATTTTATTACTATGAAAAAGGTAAGTGTTTTAAAAGGAGTTTTTGCTATCGCTGCGATAGCGTTTTTATCCACCAGTGCATTCGGAAAAGGTAAATTAGTTATCAGTAAATATCTTGATACTGATTATGCAGTTGTGTCAGCATTAAGTGATGCTAGCAGTAGCTTTAAAGTAAAAGTTTACGATGACGAAGGTTATGTATTGTATACAAGTCCATTTGTAAGTGATGCTTCTTCATTCCAAAAATTGTTTGACTTGAAATCTTTTGCAGATGGAAGATACAAAGTTGTTTTCGAAAGTGGAGATGCAAAAGTTTCTGAGGTGTTTTATGTAAGTAATCGTGAGTTGGTTCTACCTAAAGCTAAATTGGCAAAAGCAGAAGAGCAAGCAAATGCAGTTAAGCCTTTTGTTAGAAAAGACGGTAACAACCTTTATGTAAGTCACATTAACTTCGAAAAATCAGCTTTCTCAATGAGCATTGATGATTTGTACGGAAACGAAATCTACAGTTCAAGTCTGCCACGCGAAACTTCTTACTCAGGAATGTTCGATATCAGTAAGCTACCAGCAGGAAGCTATTCAGTAATGTTAACTTATGGAAATCAAAAGTACTACTATGAATTCAATAAATAATAATGATGAATGTGACCAAAGTGACCAAATAATCACTTTCAAAGAGCGAATAAGCGGTGTTTCAGAAATTTCTTGAAACACCGTTTTTTTTTGTGCTTATTTTAGAGTTATCATTTTTCGGATGCATATTTGTAATCATGAAAGAGCAGGTAAGAAATAATATTGAGGAATGGGCCAAAGAAAAACTCATTTCAGTTGATGCCGGTCATGATTGGTGGCATATCGAACGGGTATTGGCAAATGCAAAAAAAATACATCAGATTGAAGGAGGTGAATGGACAGTGATTGAGTTATCAGTCTTATTGCATGATGTTCCGGACCCAAAATTCTTTGATGAAGAACAAATGTTGCTAGAGATAAGAGATAAGTTACAAAATGAGAGAATTGACACTAATGTGCTGGAACATATTATGCAAATTATTAGTCATTTATCTTTCTCAAAAGGATGGTCAGAAAATGAATTCGATTCGCTCGAGTTCAGAATAGTTCAGGATGCTGACCGATTGGATGCCATTGGGGCTGTTGGTATTGCCAGGGCTTTTAGTTATGGAGGGCACAAGGGACGAGATTTTTACGATCCTAAAATAATACCTGCGCAATTTAATAGTGCCGAAGAGTATAGAAACAGTAATGGCACAACAATTAATCATTTCTACGAGAAGCTTTTATTGTTAAAGGATCAGATGAAAACTGTAACAGGCAGACAATTTGCCAATCAGCGGCATGAATATATGGAAGGCTTCCTTAATCAGTTTTATAATGAGATTGGAGATGTTTTGTAAATATTAAAAACGATATTTATTCTTTCTCAATTCTTCAAATTTTCACTTTCCCCAAATTCTTTATTATTTTTATCCGCACTCAAAAAAGAATAGATGCCGGCTAAAAAGAATACAACCAGAAAGCGTTCAACAAATAAAAAAACAAAACAATCGAGCTCTAAGAAAAAGATAATCTTGTTGTTATTGAAGTTGTTTGCAATGGCTTTGGCGGCAGGTTCATTATTCGTACTTTTTGTTTATCTGGGTATTTTTGGTCGTCTGCCATCGATGGATCAATTGGCAAAAATTCAGAACAATACAGCATCTGAAGTTTTTTCAATTGATCATGAGTTGATGGGGCGTTACTATGTTGAACAACGTCTTACGGTGGATAACAATCAGGTATCGCCCAATGTAAAAAATGCATTAATTGCAACTGAGGATAGTCGATTCTTTGAGCATAACGGACTGGATTTTATCAGTCTGGGTAGGGTTTTGTTTCGAAGTGTTTTTCTGGGTGACAGAGCACAAGGAGGAGGAAGTACCATTAGTCAACAGTTGGCAAAGAACCTTTATCCACGTAAACGACTTGGTTTTTTAACATTGCCGGTAGGTAAAACAAAAGAAATATTTACGGCTGCCCGACTGGAGGATACATATAGTAAAGATGATATTCTTACTCTTTATTTAAATACTGTTCCTTTTGGTGAAGATATTTTTGGTATAGAAATGGCTGCCCGCCGTTTTTTTGGGAAACAATCAAAACAGTTGAATCCGGCAGAAGCTGCAACATTAGTGGGTATGTTGGCTGCTAACACTGCTTATAATCCACGGCTTCATCCGGAGAGGAGTGTTCAACGTCGAAATATTGTTCTAAAAAGAATGAATGAGCAAAAATTTCTATCAGATACTGAATATCAGAAGTGGAAACAAAGCAAAATGATTCTTAACTATCATCGGATAGATCATAATACAGGAATAGCACCGTATTTCAGAGAGAAGATTCGTGTTCTGGCACAAAAAATACTGGAAGAGAAGTATGGCGATAAATATGATATTTATTCTGATGGATTAAGGATTTTCACTACCATTGATGCAACCTTACAGGAATATGCTGAGCAAGCTGTCGATCAGCAAATGGAGCGATTACAAGGGGAATTTGAACGTCATTGGAAAAACCGCGATCCATGGGAGAAGCATCCCAATATATACCTGGATGCATTGCGTAATTCGAAACGCTACAAGTTAATGGAAGATGCCGGCTGGAAAGAAGAGAAAATCTTTAAAGAGATGGAGAAGCCTGTTTCAATGACAATCTATACGGCTGCCGGAGAAAAAAAGGTATCCATGAGTCCGGTTGATTCAGTGAAGCATTACCTCATGATGCTCAATACCGGCTTTGTGGCAGTTAATCCAAAGAATGGACACGTTCTGGCATGGGTTGGTGGTATCGATCATAAAACTTCGCAATACGACCATGTTACCTCACAACGACCAGTGGGGTCAACTTTTAAACCCATTGTATATACTGCAGCATTAGCTGATGGGATGGAGCCTTGTGAATGGATTTCGAATGAACAGCAGGTTTATGAAGAATATGATAATTGGAAACCATCGAATAGCGACGGTAATCACGAAGGTTATTACACGCTAAAAGGCGGGTTGGCCAGATCGGTTAACACTATTAGTGCCAAGGTTATTACCCGTATTGGGGTTGATAAAGCCATAGATATGGCCCATAACATGGGCATTGAAGCTAGGATACCGGAAGTGCCGTCTATTGCCTTAGGAACAGCAGAGATCTCATTACTTGAAATGGTATCAGCATATACTACTTTTCCTAACTATGGTCGTCCGGTAGAACCGGTAATGTTGTTGCGTATTGAAGATCGTAATGGCAATATTTTGTATGTAAATGAAAATGAACAGCAAAGTAGACAGGTTTACGACGATCAAGTGGCATATTTCATTATTGAAATGATGAAAGGTGTGGTGGAGCGTGGAACCGGAAGTAATCTTAGAGCTTTATATAATCTTAAAAGTGAGTTAGTAGGAAAAACCGGAACAACACAGGATAATTCAGACGGATGGTTTATTGGCTATACGCCTTCACTAGTTGCAGGAGCCTGGGTTGGTAATGATCAGCCAAGCATTCGATTCCGTTCAACTGCTCTGGGAAGTGGAGGGCATATGGCATTACCAATATTTGCACGTTTTATGCAACGGGTGGAGCGAGATGCACAGTTGAGCGAATATTATGCAACTTCTTTTTATCCGGTTCCTGAAGAAATGAAAGATCGTATTATGTGTGATGATTATTCTCTGGATGATCCTGATAAAGATATCCTAAACCGTTTATTTGATAGTTTTGGCCGACCTGATTCAACGCGAATTAAACGACGTGAAGATCGCAAGGCAAAGAGGGATGAACGAAAAGAGAATCGAGATCATAAAAGTGTTTTGGATCGTATGAAGGAACTGTTTAAAAAGAATTGACAGGAGACAATATCTTTCTATTTATCACGCTCAGATAATTTTTTATCAAGTGGTAAAAGAAGATTGTTAATGATTAAAATAAATACGGTTCCGATCAATGTTTCGGTGTAATAGCCTGCTGCAGCAAAGCAGCCTATGGCAGAGCTACACCATACTGTTGCTGCCGTTGTTAAGCCATGCACCGTTATTCCTTCTTTAAAAATAATACCGGCCCCTAAAAAGCATATGCCGCTTACGACCTGACCAACAATACGGGTTACATCACCTTCGTCCTGTGTTAGATTTATTGAAAGCATTACAAAGAGCGCTGAGCCAACAGCCACCAGTGTATTTGTTATCAAACCAGCTGATTTATGATGCCAGCCTCTTTCAAAACCTATTATTAGTCCACCCGCCATTGCAATAACCATACGAATGATAAAATCCTGGATACTCATTGTTTGATTCTTTTTTACTAATACAAAGATACAGTGAAACAAAAAAAGAGTACAGAATAGATAAGTTATATAAGAAAATGTCAGGTAGAAATCTGGTCCCAATAAACTGTCTGTTATTGAGACCGGATCAGAAAAGTTAATTGTCGATATCAATATCTGATTTAATCAAACTGCGGTCTAAACCTACTGTATTCATTTTTACAGGTGATTGATGCATGATTTTTTCAATAAAGTAATTGATAATACGTCTTTCTCCGTATTCACCACCCCACTCATGGCCTTTGCCGGGTAGCGTTAATAAGTCGAAATCTTTATTTGCCTTTATTAATGCATCTGCCACCTGATAGGTACTGGCAGGATCTACATTCTGATCCATTTCACCAACTATTAGAAATAAATCACCTTGTAAACGATAGGCGTTATCAACGTTTGAGCTTTCGGCATATTCAGGACCAATAGGCCATCCCATCCATTGCTCATTCCACCATATTTTATCCATACGGTTATCGTGGCAACCACAAACCGAAGCAGCCACTTTGTAAAATTCAGGGTGGAACAAAACGGCACCTGTTGAGTTCTGACCGCCGGCAGATTTTCCATAAATACCAACATTGCTGATATCCATAAATGGATAATTCTCAGCCGCAGCTTTCATCCACAGAATGCGATCGGAGAAACCGGCATCTTTCAGGTTTTTCCAGCAAACATCATGAAAAGCCTTTGAACGGTTGGATGTTCCCATTCCATCAATCATCACCACAATAAAGCCCATTTCTGCCAATGATTGGCGGCAACGGTTATAATAGGCATTAAAATCTTTTGGAACATGACTGCTATGCGGGCCGGCATAGATGTATTCAATTACCGGGTATTTTTTTGAAGGATCAAAATCGGAAGGAGTTAAAAACATACCCCAGATATCTGTTTTTCCATCTCTGCCTTTGGCTGAAAATATTTGTGGTTTCTTCCATCCATTGGCTAATAGGGGAGAAATATCAGCTTCTTCCAAAGTCATCAATTGTTCGCCTGTTGAGGCATTTCTCAAAACAGTCACTGGAGGAGTATCAACCTTCGACCAGGTGTCAACCATGTATTTGTAATCAGCTGAGAAACTTACCTTGTGGTTTCCGTCACCCTTAGTCAATAATTTTAAATTGGAGCCATCAAAATCGATGGAGTAATAATGGATTAAATAAGGATCGCCTGTTTCTTTGCCACTGGCACCAAAAATGA
Source organism: Carboxylicivirga caseinilyticus (assembly GCF_050589785.1). Classification (NCBI taxonomy): domain Bacteria; kingdom Pseudomonadati; phylum Bacteroidota; class Bacteroidia; order Marinilabiliales; family Marinilabiliaceae; genus Carboxylicivirga; species Carboxylicivirga caseinilyticus. Next base: position 75,398 of record NZ_JBNGOX010000011.1, read on the forward strand.
TTGTTCTGTTTTCTGGATTAACTTTAACTACATTTCGAACTACCCAATTCCCATCCGTAATTTTATTTTTTACCTCTCCTGTTCTTCCATCAAATAAATAAAGATGATTCCATCCATCGCGTTCCGAAGCCCAGATAATTTCTTCGCCATCATTAACATCGTAACGATAACGCTTACTACTGTAATCAATAAATGTTGGCGAAGTCTCATTAATCAGAATTCTGTTTTTACCCGTTTCAGCATTCATTTCAATTACCTGATAAACCTGATGTCCTCGTTTGTTGTATTCAAATGTCAGGCTTTCACTATTCTTTCTCCAACGGATATTTTCAATTGAGTATTGATTGGGTATCATATCCATCGATGATGAAATCATCTTTTTATCTGAAATACTGAAAATACAAGGGTAAAATTGTGGCAAAGCATCTCCTGGCTTGTAATATTCGATTGAAGAATAAAACGGTTGCTTTTGTGTCGTTGGGCTCGATTCGATATAATTCACAAAATGCTTTTCAGCGGGTTGTACCAGATAAGCCATAATTTTTTTGCTGTCGGGCGACCATTGTAGGTAAGTGGAGTAATAAAGACCCAGGCCACCGTTATAGCTTAAAGCCACTTCATTTTCATCTGAAAGGTCTTTAATAAATAAGTTGTAGTCTTTAATGTAAGCCAGCCATTTACCATCTGGTGATATTACCGGAGGATTATTGGTTTGATCTACCTGGTCCATTGTCCAATTGTATGGTTCGGGTCTGGTGTACTCAACTTTCTTAATAAACTTATAGGAAGGAATGCTGTATTGCCATTTGCATCCATTGAAAACAAACTCGCAGGTTTTGATATCATCGGCTACACTAAAATTTTCAAGATTGTTGTACGAAACATCTTCCCCGCATTCTGCTGAAACCTTTTTCAATAAGGTATTAACATCAAAAATCTCTTTCTTTTTTTGTTTTGAGGCATCAACCAAATAGTACTTAACGCCTTCTTGAGTTAATACATGATACCAAAATGAATGGCCTTCTTTTAGCCAATGGGTTTCGAACGCTCCATGAAGAACCTTGTCTTTGGTTAACGATTTTAATGCTTCGTATTTTGCATATCGGTCTTTTATATCCTGTGCCTTTAAACACAAAGGAAGTGCTACAAATAGCAAAGCGATGATTAAAATATTTTTTTGATACATCAATGTGGTTTTATGATTTTCTAAAGAATCCCTGCAATACAACTAGGGGCAATATCAAAAATACATTGATTTTAGAAGAAGCACTTGTACAAATGTGTATTATTCTTGTGCAAAATTGAATAAAGGTGATAGAAATTTATAAAACTAAAAAGATACGATGTGTTATGTCACTAAGAATAAGCTTCAGTTCTTTGTAATTGTACTTCTATGCGGTTAAACTGATGCTTTTTGCCGTAGATAACTATTTTGTTGTTAGCGGTTGAAATGCGAATGTTTTCTCTTAGAAAGAAATCAAAAAATCGTGCCCAACTATTTCTTTTTACATAACTGAATTCATGGTCCGATAGATTGATTCGATTGTATTTTTGTTGAAGAAAGGAATCGATCTGTTCAAAAAGAGATTGTGAATTATTAACATCAGAAAAAGTTAGCTTCCCTTTGCGATTTGCCAGGTTATTGGAAAATGCAAATAGTAACGGAAATAATAACTGGTAAAACCAGGGAGTAGATTCATAAAGCAAAGTGGGTGTACCTTCAAATACACTAATAATAAATAGCAGAATGGTTATTGCCAGACTCATGAAAACAAACAAAAGGAAGGTATCAGTGAGAGAGATATTAAAAAGTTTTATATCTGTTTTCATGTAATAGGTTTTGTGATTACTTGAGGTTAAAATTATAGAATTGAGTGTCTAAAAGCTAAGGTTTATAACGAAATTTTGTTTTGCTATTAATCCATGGGATTTACTTACTCATATTCTGGGATTAAAAACAATAACACTTTTAGATGCTCACCAGGAGCTAATTATTAAATATTTCGATAAGATACCTTAGATATAATTATATCCGTTTCTTCATTAAGATGTAGACCTTTATACTTTGCAAAATCAGCTACAGATTTCTTTGATTTTTCAGGATCAAGACAAGGTCCAAGAACTATTTTTTTGATTGCTTCTTGCGGGAAAATATGTTCTACATATGGAATTATTAGACCGTTCGAAACCCGATGTTTTTTAGTTTGGGTACTGTGTACATTTTGACATAAGCGCCATTCTGCTTCAATTGCATATTCTTTTCTTTTAAAACCGAAGTAAAATTTATTATATATTGGGAAAATGGGTGAGCCATGATATGAAGTTTTGCCTTCATTAATTTTATAATTATTATAAACTTTATCCCAGTGCGTTTGAAGTATAGCCTTTATCTTACTTTCATCGTAGAGACAATCTATGAGGTTAACATTGGGTTTCTCTTCCGGATTAGAGCCTATGACATATTTATCGAAACCAATGGCAATTCCATTCCCATTATCACCATATGCCCTCCACATAGTCAGGCTGTCAGGGTGTTCTGAGAAAGAAAGCAAATAGGGTTCTCCCAAGGCGGAATGTATGAAATTAATTACAAGTTGGTTCATACCTTGTTTGCGTTCTTTTATGTTGTTATCTTCTTCGTATTTACGAAAACTTTCTTCCAATAATTCAACTGTATACTTCCCTTCATATGGATCATTAAAATAAGCAGCGTGGGTTGCTCTAAGACAAATATTTTTAGTTCCTTCTTTGAATATCTTTAAAAAGGTATCGACAGAGGTGTAATGATAAAGTATATTGTTATCCATAAGTAATTAGAGTTAAAAGTGAACTAGTTTTGTGGAGTAATATTTTCAAGAATAAATGATTCTTCAGATTTAAAGCTAATTCGCATCTCTAATTCAAATACAGAAAATCCAAGAAAAACAACTTTAACAATCTCTTTGTTCTTAGCTTTTCTTTTTAGGTTTTTTGTTAGGTATTTTTCCTCTGAAAAGCTTATGTTTTTAATTCTTTGGTACTTCCCTTCAAGTTCTTTTAAATCCAAAAATTCGTTTGAGGGATTAGATGATTTTGAATTGGCAATTTTATGAAAGTTCAATTCCAGACGTTTAGGATTGTCATCAGAAATATTTATTCTATCACATGTTAAATAAATGATAACACCTCTATCAAAATTGATTGTTAGCCATGCAGAAGTCCTTTTTAAGTAATGACTCATTGGATTATTTATAGCTGATTTAAATACTTAATATCACAATTAATTGGCATTAAAACCTTCGTCCTCACACATTTTTATAAAGTCTTTTTCTGTCAATATTTTTATTTGATTTCCTTTTTCAATTAAAGCTTCAACTTTTCTTTGTTTAGAGCTTTTAGTATATCCGGCAAGTTTAAATGAGTCTTGTATTCCTACAACCAGCATTGAAGTTTTTGATGTTACATTATTCGAAACATTACATCCAATACCTGCTGCAAGATTAGAAGCTTCTTTTCTAGGTAAGGATAAAGTGCCTGTAAAAACTAAATTTTCGCCATATAAAGCTCCCTCGGGATTACCTTCTTGTTTTATAGAGGAAGAATATGAAATACTTTGTGATGATATTGGTTTTTGGGTTTGTATAATCCAATCTTCTGGCGTCATATTTTTTTTAGAACATGCATGCGCTACAATACTACCGGCAGCAATTGCATCTTGAAGTGCATCATGATGTTTAAAATCGATTTCTAAAAAGTTAGCAACGTTTTTTAAACCAAATCCTTTGTATGCAAATTGTTCCCAAGTTCTTCTGACTATTTTTGCAGAATCGAGCCATTTAATGTTAATTAAAGGCAATTGATATTCTTCACAGGCTTGATTAATTGCAATTTTATCAAATGGCATATGGTGTATTATAATATGATTATTTAATCTTTCAGAGAGATAATTGTAGATTTTAGTGAATGTTGGGGCATCTTTTACATCTTCTTCTGTTATATTATGGATTGAAACATTTATTGGATCAAAATAACACTCAGGATTAATTAAGGTACTCCATCTATTTATAATTTCTCCGTCTTCAAATTCTGCAATTCCAATTTGGCATATACTTGAATAATATGTGTTAGCAGTTTCTACATCTAATGCGAAGTATTTCATAGTCTTAATTTTCATCAATGATTACAAATTTTAAAGCATCGCCATAAGCCACAACACTATCTCGTCGTTTATCGTCAGTATTGCTTCAAAAGGAAGCAACTATGCTTATTGTTAAAGTTGTATTGCTACTTTATAAAGCACTTCTGTTTTAAGATAAAGAATGGTTGCTCACAACCAATGTATTAGTGTTTTCTAAGGAAGCAATGTTGCTTTTACCAGAAGAAGTTTTGGATAAGGCTGGAGCAACATTGCTTAAGTTTAAAGCCTAATGGTTTTTGATAGTTGATATTGAAAAAAGATTAAAACTTACTTTCGGAACTTGCGCATCTTTTTAACAATCTCACTTTCTTTACCCAAAGCACCCGAAATCATGTCGGCTAGGTTGGAGGCTTCCTGGTAGGCATCCTTCAGTGTATCCTGAGCCAAGGCTGTTGCTTCTTTAGAGCGTGCAGCTGCTTCTTGTTGGGCTATTTCAGCTTTATCGCTGATGTTATTCTTTTCAATCAGAGCGTCAAGTTTACCATCAGGTGTAAAGCCGGCAGCAATCAAGTTTTCTTTTTCATGAGTGGCTAACTCAATCATTTGTTTAATAAAATCACGTTTTGAAGATTCAGTAACCATAACTAAAGGGTTTTAAAAATTAAACAAGTTAACTTTCAGAAGATTGTTTACCACTTGAATGTTAATTGCATCATCGTCAAAACGTAACACGTTATGATGAGAAAAATAGATCAATGTTGATTAATAACTGTTTTACACTGATTAATATGAATATTTAGTTGATGAATATGTGTTAAATACGTGATTTGTCAAATGGCTGTAGTATGCGGGTAAAAATGATAAACTCAATTAAAATTGTCTCAATTATTCTATTAATCATATATGAATAACAATTTAATTGTTGTTTTCTAATAGGATTTGTAGATTCTTTATACCTATCTTTGTAATGCTTAAAACGCTTTATGATATTAATTAATAAGGATCTGGTAAAGTAAATAACCCTGGTTTCAGCCATGGTTATCCCTTCGCTAAACTCCGGCAATATCTGCCAGGAGGTATTTTTATATCCATACTTTATTAAACACATAGAATTTTCTATGTTATCATAAAAATGTAAATGTCATGAGCGACAATATAAAATCCATTCGCGAATTAGATTTAGAAATTATAGTAGAATATTATTCTACAGTAAAGAGGCAGGGGCCTGGTAGCCCCGATATTACCTTAAAGGCACTTAGCTTTATTGAAGGACTCACCGAGTCATCGCAAATAGTTGATTTAGGTTGTGGTTCCGGTGGACAAACTATGGTGCTGGCACAAGATGCGCCCGGTCAGATTACCGGTATTGACCTGTTCCCTCAATTTGTTGATTTATTTAATGCTAATGCAAAAGCATTGAACCTTCAAAATAGAGTTAAAGGTGAACTGGGTTCGATGGACAATTTGCATTTTCAGGAAGAATCATTGGATCTGATCTGGTGTGAAGGTGCCATTTATAATATCGGCTTTGAAAAAGGCATGAAGTATTGGCACAGGTTTTTAAAGCCGGGAGGATACTTGGCTGTTTCTGAGGCAACATGGTTTACTGATAAAAGACCTGCTGAAATCCAGGATTTTTGGATGGATGCGTATCCGGGTATTGATACCATTTCTCATAAACTGGAACAAATGCAGAGTGCTGGTTATTTTCCAATAGCTGCCTTTATGCTTCCCGAAAAGTGTTGGATAAAGCATTTTTATGAGCCACAGATTAAGGCACATGAAGATTTTCTAAGGAAGAATGCAGGTAATAGGGCAGTCGAAGATTTTATTAAAAATCAACAGCACGAAATGGAGTTGTATTATAAGTACAAGCAATATTATGGTTATGCTTTTTTTATTGGAAAGAAGATGTAATCTTTCATAGAATGCAGTAATAAATCAAAAGAGCCGTTCCATATTGTTTGAAACGGCTCTTCTGTATTTTAAGTTCGATATTACATTTTGATTGTGCTTATATATTGCATCACTACGTTCCCAAAATTGGTCAGGAATAGTTTTACTGCCATTGCCAATAAAATAATACCAAAAAATTTCTTCAGGATGTAAATACCACCTTCGCTGAATATTCTTTCAATCAGGTTAGTTGATTTTAGTACGATGTAAACTACAATGATATTAAGAAATAATGCGATGATGATATTGATGGTTTCAAATTCAGCTCGTAATGAAAGTAGTGTTGTAAATGATCCTGCACCGGCAATAAGTGGAAATGCAATAGGTACAATGGAGGCTCCTGAAGGTGAATCGTGTTTAAAGATCTCAACACCGAAGATCATTTCAAATGCCATAATGAAAAGAACAATAGAACCGGCAATTGCAAACGAAGATATATCAACTCCAAATAAACCCAACAGGGCTTCACCAACAAATAAAAATGATATTAATATTATAAAAGCCACAGATGTTGCCTGGAATGCTTTTACCGGACCACTTTTCTTTTGCAGATTAAGAATGATTGGAATCGATCCAAAAATATCAATTACCGCAAAGAGTACTATAAAAGCTGATACAATTTCAACGAATTTAATTTCCATATTAACAGTGTTTCCGGCAAAGTTAATTTAATAATTCAAATCAATTACTGACTCAAATAGAACGAAAGAGCTATAAAGTAAATGCTACCATCTAAAACAATGTTCATTGTATTAAATGATAGCAAATTCTTGTAGTTTTTATGTCAATATTATGCAGCTGAATTAATGGAAGCCAAAACTTCAGGTGTTACGTTTTTACCTCCTGTAAAATTTGTTGCTAATGACCCTATTGTATGAATAGGTCCCCAGGGTATTCCCCACCAACCGAAAAGGAAAGTGAGAATTGAATATCCAAAAATGTATTTTGAGCTTGATTCTCCCGAGCGAATAAAATATATGTTACTTCCCCGTTTGAAGGTCATAACAATAATTGAAATACAATATTGATAAACAACAAACTTGGCTCCTTTGCTTAATTCTCGATTAATATCATTGATAGTCAATCCTTCAATATTTTTGATTTTTGCCATAGAATAAAATTTAGTATTATGATTAGTCAATGGCAAATACGACTTGTATTATATTTTGTTACGTTAATTAAGATGATAAGTATTTAAAGTGTTCCTAAAGAGGTGTTCGTCCTATCATTTCGTTACGTACTACTTTTTGATAGCTTCGTCCAATGTTTAAAGTAATATCGTCGATGGTTACCTCATTATATGCAACTGTTTTGATCCGTGTCTTATTTACAATAAAAGAGCGATGAATACGTAAGAATTGGTCGGGTAATCGTTCGGCCAGCTTACTGATTTTTTCTTTACTTATTACTTCATCTTTGGTTGTATGTACCTTAATGTAATCGGCCATGCTTTCGATATAAATGATATCATCATATGGAATTTTAACAGTCTTTCGGTTGGATGTTAACTCCAGTACGGATATTTTGTTTTTATTCTGTTCTGTTATTAGTTTATTGATCTGCTGGTCTCTTTCTTTAATCTGACGGGCCATAAGTAAAAAGGAGCCAAGAAACACTAATAAATACATAACAACAGCCAGTAAAAGTGTATCAAATGAGTTAGGAGCCAGGTTATGGAAATTAAAATTACCCAGATAAATAAATGAAAACATAATTACGATGGATTCCAGGTAAAGAGATACAACGAACATGTAAAAGGTGTAGAGACCAAATTTTAGATATTTCTTTTTTAAGTAATATTTTGGAACCAGCACATAATTGAAAAAATAAGATGTACCCAATATGATTGGAAGCAACATGCAGACGAAAAATAGGGCTGCTGTATTATTTCCCCATGAGCGTCCGAAAATGATTGTGAGAATAAATACGACGAATAACCAATACAGGATATGATAATATGGATTTGATGATTTTTTAAGCATAACTTCAGTAAAATTTGTTCTAATTTCGATAAAACTTCAGAGATTCCCAGCGTCTGTCGATAAACAGCAGCTTTAGAATCGGATTCAACCTTGGTTAATTTCTGCCTGTCCATTTTATTTGATGGTAGTATTAATCATTTAAAAATGAATGAAGATGAAAGATTTGTTTTTTATGGGAGGTCCCCTTTTTATGAGTATCCTTACCCTGTTATTAATTGGGATGATCGCATGGTTTGTTTATCATTTTATCGTGGCAAATTTCAGTGAAAAAGAAAAAGTGCTGCGTTATATGAAATATGGAAGGTCAATTGGATTGTTTGCCTTGATCACCGGAATTCTGGGACAATTAATTGGCTTTTATGATGCTTTTTCTGCTATTGAAAAAATGGGAGAGGTATCACCGGCAATGGTTTTTGGAGGAATAAAAGTATCGATGATTACTACTCTTTATGGTTTTGTAATTTATCTAATTTCTTTGCTGATCTGGTTCATATTCAGTGTTGTTGTTGAAAAGTTTAGATAGTTGTAAGAAGAAAGGCTGTCGATTTTTGTTGACAGCCTTTTCTTAATTAATTTCATGTATGATTTATTCAGCATTCTTTAAACTTCTTATGTAATCAGATGGACTGATGCCATATTCATCTTTAAAGCATTGTCTGAAATAACCTGTGCTATTTATTCCTATTCGATACATCACTTCTGAAATTGTAAACTTACCGCTTAATAACAATTGTTCAGCTACCTTCATCCTGACTTTTCGGATATATTCATTGGCAGTAAGGTCTGTAAGTGCTTTAATCTTTCGGTATAAAGTTGAATGACTCATGTTCATGTGCTGAGCAATCTGAGAAATATTCATTTCCTCATCCTCAAGATTGTCTTCTATTATCTGGTTTAATTTTTCCAGAAACTCCTGATCCAGTTTATTGGTAGCTTCTTTAAAAAGTTGTTGTTTATCTTCAAACTTATTCGAATAAGAGTCTGACAGCTTTTTTCTGGTCTCAAAAATGTTTCTTAAACGACTTTTAAGCAAATTACTACTAAAAGGCTTGGTCAGATATGAATCTGCACCGGCATCGTATCCTTCACTTTTATCTTTTAACGTATCCTTGGCAGTTAATAAAATTACCGGAATGTGGCTGGTTCGGATATCTGATTTCATCTTCTTGAGCATCTCAATTCCATCCATTACGGGCATCATGATATCACTTATTATAATGTCAGGAACCTTCTCACAAGCCAGCTCATAACCAATCAGTCCATTATTTGCAGTAATAACATGATATGTTTCAGAAAGGCTATCATAGATGTATTCGGTAATTTCCTGGTTATCATCTACAACCAGAATCACATTTTTATCTCCCAATACCTCCTCATCCTCCAATTGTTCTTCATGAGTAGATATCAGCTTCACGCCCGGATAACTATTATTGGTTAAGAACCTGACAATAAAAGTGGTTCCTTTATCAAGCTCACTTGTAACTTTAATCTCAGCCTGATGAAGCTCAACTAAATTCTTTACAAGTGCCAGGCCAATCCCGGTGCCGCTAACAGCATGTTTGGTATCTTTGGCCTGATAATATCTCTCAAAAATATTGGAAAGGTTGGCTTCTGATATTCCGTAGCCGGTATCTGAAACTTCAAATTCGGTATACTCAATATCAAAATCGTTGTATCGCCGAACCTTTAGTTCAATTTTACCTTCTGTTGTGTATTTAAAGGCATTTGAAAGTAGATTATCTAAAACCATCCTAACCACTTCGGGATCATATAACATCTCGGTTTTTTCCTCAGGCAACTGTATGTCAAAATCTATTTTTTCGTTATGATTCAGTTCTTTGTATTTTAAACCTGTTTCGTATATAAAGCTTGCAAAGTCTCCTTTAACAACAGCCAGTTCCCGTTTTTTATTTTCTGTTCGTCTAAATTCAAGTACCTGGTTAATTAGCTGAAGTAATCTGTTGGCCACTCTATGCATTGAATTAATCTTTTTTGTAAGTGATTCATTCAACGACTTATCAGCAACTAAATCTTCCAAAGGCCCCAATAATAAAGTCATTGGAGTACGCAGCTCATGGGCAATATTGGTAAAGAATCTTATCTTCTCTTCATTTAATTCATGTTCCTGATGACGAATGTTCTTTTCCAGAACCAAAGCATTCTCAACCTCAACTTTATTTTTATAAAACCTTAACACAAACCAAATTCCCAGCACAAAAATCACCAAATACAATGTTTTTGCCTGCCAGGTTAACCAAATGGGAGGATCGATGGTTATTTTCATAGCACCGAACTCATCCGTCCATTCTTTATTGTGTAAGCGTGCTTTTAGATTAAACTGATAATCTCCTGGTCGAAGGTTTCGGAATGTAACACGATTTTCGTTTTTTATAAGATACCAACTGTCATCCAAACCAACCATCTGAAACATAAAGTCAACCTTATCTGTTAACGAGAAATCTGCAACATTGAAGTTAATTCTGAAAGAATTTTCATTGTATTTTAAAGTCATTTCCTCACTAAACGGAACATCGGTAAATTCACTGAAATTTTCATTGGCTTTCGCTGGAGCTTCAAAGCTCATAACAAATGCTTTTGGGAGATTATTTGTAAATACATCAATATTATCATTAAAGAAGGTCGCTCCATGTTGTGAACCAAAATAAATAGTACCGTCTTTTTTCTTTAGTATTGAACCATTGGTAAAATCACCCATTGATATACCATCACCTAAATTAAAGTTGATAACCTGCCCTGTTTTTAAGTTATAATGGCTAATTCCGTTTAAGGTACTAAACCACATTTCACCTTCTGAATTACCCTCGACAATAGCTCTTATATCTGTTTCTGTCAATCCATCGTCTTTTCCTATACGTTTTGCAGTTTTTGTATCGTTAAAACAAAATAAATCATTCTGACTACCAACCCATACGCGATTTTTCGAGTCTATATAAAGATGATTGATATTATAAAAATCATACTCTCGCCCATAGTTATATAGAAGTTGAAAATTTGGATCGAAAACACATAATCCCCCAATCGCTGTTCCTACCCAAATATTTCCATCTTTATCTTCAACAACAGAGCGAACTATATTATCACTAATAGATGAATTCTGGACAGTGTATACAAAATACTCTTCACTAACAATGTTGTATTTTAATAATCCGCCATCAGTACTTATCCATAGGTTCTTTCTTGAATCTTCATAAAAATTATATATAGGAATATTGTTGATTTGACTAAAACATATTATCTGTTTATACTGATTATTATTTTTATTGTATTTATAGATTAATCCATTGGTTGTTCCAATCCATATATTTCCATCACTATCTTTAAAAACTGACTGTGCAGAAATATGTGAATTATTAAGTTCTGTAATTTCTTTTATTTTAGTTTTACCATCGTATATACAAATACCACCATCACCATTTGCAATCCATGTATTACTATCATTATCTTCACAAACACCTAACACTAATTGATTATTTAAGCTATTATCATTGCCAACGATTGGTAGATATTCTAATTTTTTAAAGAATGGTTCTCTACTAGAGATTAAATTGAGTCCTCCGGCAAAACCTCCAAGCCATATATTGCCATAATGATCCTGATACATTGATTGTACAGATGAACTGGAAAGTCCTTCTGACGTGGCTGAAGCTTTTAATACTTCAAAAAATATAGATTCCGGATTATCAAATTGCTTCAGATCAACAATACTAACACCGCCGCCTTCAGTACCAAACCAAAGTGTTGAGTCTTTTGTTTCCATAATACTTTGGACGAAATTATTTGAGAGTGAGCCTGCTACTCCTTTTTGATGCTGGAAATTCGTCATGGTCTGATTTACCGGGTCAAATAAAGCTAAGCCACCACGAGTACCTACCCAGATATTTCCTTTTGAATCTTTAAATATTTCAGTAACAGTGTTGTCGGGTAGTGAATTTGGATCGTTTGGATCATGTTTAAAATTAATTGCTGACTCATTTTTTATATTGATGATACTCATACCATCTGTAACGTGCCCTACATAAATACACTCATCACTTTCATACAACATGCACCAGTTATAATTTGATGCCAGACCTTTGATATTGGACTGATTGTAATGAGTAAATTCACCTGTTTCTTTATTCAAACGATCCAATCCGTATTGATAGGTTGCAAACCATAGGTTTCCTTCATTATCACTGGTTATGTACGTTATTCCGTCGGCAATTAAACTGTTTGTTTGTCCACTGTAATCGTGTGTATAATGTTTGAATTGGTGAGTTTTATAATTATATGCATCCAAACCATTTTTTTCAGTAGCTATCCATATAATGTCATCTATTTTATCAGCATAAACGAAATTCAGAACATTACTTCCGGGTGAGTTATTACCCGATTTTCGAAATACCTTGAATGAATGTCCATCAAAACGGTTGAGTCCATCTTTGGTGGTAATCCATATCATACCGTCATTATCCTGCGCAATGCTGGTTATATTATTATTTGAAAGACCATCCTTGAGGCCTAACTTTTTAATTTCATATGCACTGATTGAAGAAGTAAAAAGTGATAGAACAATAAAAAGTAAAAAGATTTTTCCCTGGATTCTCATTTTCCCACAAATTCATATTTGTACTAAAATAATTATAAATTAATTGATAATGACGCCTCATTATCTAGTTGATGAATTTCTCATTATTATTTGCCGAATAAATGAATAAACCTAGTTTGGTTTCTGATTAGTTTTGTCTTGGAGGTTTCTAATCAGTTGTAAATTCAATTTCTCAGCGTATTAAATCTGCTTTTTTATGAAAAATACTATAATCTTATTCATAATTCTTAGCTTGTTTTTACCTTCATGTGATCAATCCAATGAGATTAAACGAAAGCAGAACTTTGATGAGAACTGGTCATTTAAATTAACGAATGATAATAATGCAGCGTTTACAGATTTTAATGATACAGATTGGAGAAACCTAAACCTTCCTCATGACTGGAGTATAGAGGGTAAACCAGAACAAAAAAATCCAATGAGTGGTCCGGGTGGTTATTTCCCTGATGGAACAGGCTGGTGCCGCAAAACTTTTGATGTTCCTGCTCAATGGAAGAATAAAAAAATATCGATTTATTTCGAAGGAGTTTATATGAATGCAGAGGTGTTTATTAACGGGCATTCACTGGGAATCCATCCTTACGGATATACTTCTTTTTATCATGATCTTACACCTTACATCTTACATGGTTCCTCAAATCTTATTGCAGTAAGAGTTGATAACTCACAGCAAATTAATTGTCGTTGGTACAGTGGTTCAGGTATTTATCGGCATGTTTGGCTAAAAGTAACTGAACCTTTGCATATTGCATATTGGGGAACAACTATTACTACGCCAGAAGTTAATGATTCGATAGCCATAGTTGAAGTTAAAACATTGGTTAAAAATGAGACAGATGAAACACAAAAATTTGAGCTGGTTACTGAAATAAAAGACAATCGTTTTAAAGGAGTATGTGGAGGAACTGAATTTGTTGAAATAGAGGCAAATGAAGAGAAAGAAGTAATTCAATCATTAACGGTAAATAATCCTTCATTGTGGTCACCCGAAAGTCCAATTTTATATACATCATCAACCCAAATAACAATTAATAGAGACAGTATTGATGAGGTAGAAACACAATTTGGAATCCGAACTATAGAATATAGTGCTGATAAAGGATTCCTTTTAAATGGAGAATCAGTGGTTTTAAATGGCGGTTGTGTTCATCATGATAATGGTTCGTTGGGGGCAGCAGCCTACGATAGAGCAGAGGAAAGAAAGGTGGAGTTATTAAAGAAGGCTGGTTTTAATGCGGTTAGAACATCACATAATCCACCTTCGGAGGCATTTTTGGAAGCGTGTGATCGATTGGGATTATTAGTAATTGATGAATCGTTTGACGGATGGAGAACACAAAAAACACCTTATGATTATGCGAGTATTTTTGATGAGTGGTGGCAACGTGATATTGAATCAATGGTAAAACGCGATCGTAATCATCCATCAATTATAATGTGGAGTGTAGGTAATGAAATCATTGAGAGAACCAGTCTGGAAGCAGTGCAAACGGCAAAGATGTTGGCTGAAGAAATATATAAACTGGACCCAACCCGCCCAATGACTTCGGCAATGACATCATGGGGTGAAGGATGGGAGATTTTTGATCCATTAATGGCTGAACATGATGTTTGTGGATATAACTATATGTTGCATGAAGCCGAGAAGGATCATGAAAGAGATCCGGAGCGAATCATATTTCAATCCGAATCATATCCTAAAGATGCGTTCTGGGTTTGGGACATGTCGCAAAAACATACATATATAATTGGTGATTTTGTTTGGACAGCCATGGATTACCTTGGTGAATCAGGCATTGGTCGTTATTATTATCCAGGAGAACCAAAAGGGGAACACTGGGAGTCTGATTTATACCCATGGCATGGGGCCTATTGTGGAGATATCGATTTAACAGGTTGGAGAAAACCAATTTCTCATTATCGCAATATTCTTTGGAACGAAACAGAAAAGCTTTATCTGGCTGTAAAAGAACCGCATCCTGCCAGTGGAGAAATTAAAACCACTATGTGGGCAGTTCATCCAACCTGGGAAAGCTGGAACTGGCCTGGTTTTGAAGGAAAAAGTATTGATGTTGAGGTATATTCGAAATACGCAAGTGTAAGACTTTATCTAAATAATGAGTTAATTGGAGAGAAGTCAACCGGTGTAGAAGAGCAATTTAAAGCAACTTTCTCAGTGCCTTATTTAGCAGGAACTTTAAAGGCTGTTGGGATAGAGAATGGAATGGAGGTTGAATCTAAAGTATTGAATACTGCCGGAAAAGTTGAATCAATAAATCTGATTGCTGACAGAACATCAATTAAATCTGATGGACAGGATTTGTCCTTTATAACTGTTCAGATGGTGGATAATGATGGAGTTTTGAATCCAACTGCTGTAAATCATTTAGATTTTTCTGTAACCGGACCAGGTGAAATTATTGCTGTTGATAATGGTGATTTAAGAGATACCAATGCATATATCACACCATCCCGCAAAGCATGGAATGGCCGTGCTATGGTAGTTGTAAAAAGCAGCAAAAAAGCTGGTAAAATAAAACTTACTGTTAGTTCTGAAGGATTAGCTGATAGTAAAATAGAAATTGAATCGAAATAATAAATAATAAACATATATAGATGAAATTAAGATTGTTATCATTATTCTCAATAATGCTGTTCGTGCAGGGGATAATGGCTCAAACAGGAAATGAACTGAATTTTCATAAATGGGCGATTACTCCTCCGATGGGATGGAATAGCTGGGATTGTTTTGGTCCCTCTGTTGTTGAAAGTGAAGTAAAGGCTAATGCCGATTATATGGCAGCTAACCTAAAAGAGACAGGTTGGGAGTATATCATCGTTGATATTCGTTGGTATGTTGATAATCAAACAACCGGGCACTATAATGCTTATGGCGACTCTGATTTTGTGCTGGATGAATATGGTCGTTATATGCCATCGCCAACCCGATTTCCATCAGCAGCGAATGGTGCAGGATTTAAACCATTAGCGGACTATGTGCACAGTTTGGGGCTTAAATTCGGAATTCATATAATGCGCGGAGTTCCTAAAGAAGCTGTATTCAATAGTATGCCAATTAAAGGAAGTACCTATAAAGCTTCAGATATTTATTCAACTGCTTATGAGTGTACCTGGTTACAGGATAATTATACCGTTGAGTCGACAAGAGCCGGAGCTCAGGATTATTATAATTCAATCTTTGATTTATATGCCGAATGGGGTGTTGATTATGTAAAAGTAGATGACCTTTCCCGACCCTATCATACAAACGAGATTCAGATGATCAGAAATGCGATAGATCAGTCTGGTCGTCCAATGGTATTAAGTATGTCTCCAGGGGCAACACCACTTACTGAACACGATCATGCCAGAACTCATGCTAATCTGTGGCGCACTATTGATGATTTCTGGGATAACTGGGCTCAATTAAATTATTCATTTGGAATATGTGCTGACTGGGCACCTTATATCACTCCGGGTGCATATCCTGATGCAGACATGCTTCCGTTAGGTAAATTTATTCGTGGCGAAAGAGCAACAAATCGTTATACCTACTTCACCGAAGACGAACAATATACCCTGATGAGTTTGTGGGCCTTGTTTAAATCACCTTTAATGTTTGGAGGTAATTTGCCTGATAACGATGCTTTCACTTTGGACCTGATAACCAATGAAGAGGTTCTTTATATCAATCAGCATTCGGTTGCCAATCAGGAATTATCAAATGAAGGAGATATGATTACCTGGACAGCTGAAGATCCTGCTAATGGAGATAAGTTCGTTGGATTATTCAATAACGGTGGAGATGGCTTTGTAAAAACACAGAATCTGTTATACCGAAGTGGCACAGTATCGCGCTTGACAGATGGTTATGGAGTAAATATAGATATTGAAATTCCTGAAGGTTCTGACCAGTTGTTTTTGATTGTTAATGATGGAGGTGACGGTTACAGCTGTGACCATGCCGACTGGATTGATCCGATTGTTGAATTAGCCGATGGCAGTATTGTTCAGTTAACAGATCTGGACTGGGAATATGCCACATCAGGATGGGCTTCTGTACTTAAAAACAAGAGTGTTTCAGGTGGAACTTTAAATATTAAAGGAACAACATATGAAACTGGTCTTGGGACACATGCTCAATCAATAATTTTATTTGAAATACCAGAAAACACAGTACGTTTTCAGGCGTTTGCCGGATTGGATATTGGAGGAACCAGTCAGACAGGAGGAGCAACTGTTGAATTTATGATTGCCAATCAAGATCCAACTCCCCGCAATGTAGAAGTAAATAATGCCATTGCCAATACCGGACGTATCAGTCGAACTCTTTTCCCTGAGGGAAAAAATATTGAAGCTGATATTACCGATGCCACCAAATTATATTTAGTAGTAACCGATGCCGGTGATAATTTTAATTACGACCATGCCGACTGGATTAATCCTGCTATTTATAAAGATAATGGTGATTCAACCTTACTTACCAATATGAGTTGGGTGAGTGCAACAAGTGGATGGGCTTCTGTTGTGAAAAATAAGAGTCTGGATGGAAATCCACTTAAAGTAAATGGAGTTACCTATGCAAATGGCTTTGGTGTTAATGCATATTCAATTATCGAATTTGACCTGCCGGAAGGTTATACATCCTTTAAAGCTTTTTGTGGAATAGACGATGAAGTTCTATCTGCACCTAATGGTGTAACTGTTGAGTTTATGGTCTTTACTCAGGATCCTTCAGTATTGGCTTCTTTATCAATTCCACTTAACCTTACAGAATTAGGCTATTCAGGTCCTTGTACAATCAGAGATGTTTGGAGTAAATCTGATTTGGGTACTTTTTCAGGATCTGAATTTGTGCCTGAAATCAATACGCATGGAGTAGGATTGTATCGGGTATCTGCCTTGAATAGATCAGCTGATGTTAGTGTTGGATTAATGGCATCGCAGAGTGAATTACAAAAAGGAAGTTCAGTAACATTTTCGGTTTCGGTATCAAATACTGGCGAAACAAGTGAAGTGCCAACGGGTTGGGTTCAGATTTATCAGGGTGATTCCATTGCTGCCTGCATTGAATTGACAGAGAACGGAACCATCCAGTTTTCAACTTCTGATCTGGAACCTGGTGTTTATACTTTTCGTGCCAGTTACAGTGGAGATACTGTTTACGAAACAGCAATTTCCAACCAGATAACGGTAACAGTTATTGATAGCTCAACGGCTATTAATGAAAATGAAAGTCCTGACCAGAAATTATGGGTAAGTAGACAAAACGAAAGCAGTTTTCTAAATGGTATCTCTGTTGGTGATTCGGTTTCTGTTTTTAATATAAAAGGTGAAAAAGTTTGGGAGTATATAGCTGAAACTACCAGCCAGTTATTAAATCTAAAATCTGGGTATTATATTATTAGAGTTATATCAGATTTTGGGATTTATGTGATTAAAGCCGTTATATAAAATTTTAGATTCGTTTTTTTAGAAAGGTTGTGCTAAATATTATAGGCAACCTTTCTTCTCTTAAATTATTCATTATTATGAAGGCTTTTTACTAATTGAGACATTCTCAACCAGTAAAGAAGAATAGAACCGGAAATTTGATAAGTTTCAAATTACTAATTGCCGAATAATTGAAAAAGCAAACATTAATTTCTGTTTAGTTTTGATGTGTAATTTTAACAATTGGTAGAATCAAAATATAGTGTAGGTGATTTCATTTGATGGTTACAAACTTTGTCTAAGAAAGTATTTAAATAGATAACAACTATAATAAAAATAAGATGAACCGTAGAGGGGCAATAAAAAACAACTCAATTATTCTCACAATCCTTTTATGGAGTGTGGGAGCGTCGATGTTATTTAACTTGCATGGACAAAACCTGAAAGTACATTATGGCTTATCAGGTGATTCACAGGGTAGCACAAGTGTTATTGATGAATCAGGAAATGGTTATGCAGCTGCATTAACCAATGGAGCTACAATTTCAACTTATGACGGTCAGTCTGTAATTGATCTTGGAACATCAAATGGATATGTGGATCTGGGCTCATCTTTTGGCACGGCTGTGGCTTCATTAGCTGATTACAGTGTAATGACCAAAGTGTTTATTCCTACTACATCAAGTATTACCGGTAATGGTAATTTTGTATGGACATTTGCTAATTCTAATGATATAGCCAATGATGCTAAAGGATGTCTTTTTTTTAGTGCAAAAAATACCCGTTATGCCATTTCTCCAACAAATTGGAGTAGTGAATCGGGCATAAGTAATTCATCAGCTATGACTAAAGGTAGCTGGCAAACACTTATTTATGTTCAACGTAATGGCGTTGGTAAAATTTACATCAACGGTCAGATGATCGTCAGTGGCGACATTACCATGACACCATCAGAATTGGGGGCAACATCATATAATTACCTTGGTCGTTCGTGCTACAGTGGTGATGCATACCTAAGCAATGCTAAAATTGCTGACTTCAGAGTGTATGATGGTCCGTTAAGTACCGATCAGGTTGAGGAATTATCAGGAATTTCAAGTGAATATTACCCTACAACTGTGCTTGCTAAATTTGATTTTGCAACAGCTCAGGATGTTGATGGTAATTATACAGGTACCCTAAACAACGGAGCAGAAATTATAAGTTATGGAGATGGCTCTGTATTAAGCTTGGGTAGCAATGATGGTTATTTTAATTTGAGTTCAGGATTTGGTGCACAGGTTGCAACATTGGATAGCTTCAGTATATCAACTAATATATTAATTCCATCAACCACTGATGTATCTGGAAACGGAAACTTCGTTTGGTGTTTCGCTAACTCAGATAATATGGCTTCTGCAGCTAACGGTAACCTGTTCTTCAGAGCAGCTCAAACACGTTATGCCATTACAGAAACATATTGGACTTCGGAGTCGACAGTGTCCGCTGGCGAGCAACTACTCAAAGGAGAATGGATTAATCTTACCTATACTCAACGCAACGGAAATGGAAGAATCTATGTTAACGGAGATTTGGTTGCAGAAGGAACCATTACTGTTGATCCAAAAGATTTGGGAGCCACAGCATATAATTTCCTTGGACGTTCATGCTACTCGAGCGATGCATATCTGGAAGCTGCTTGTTACGATGACTTTACATTATATCAGGGAGTGTTAAAAGAATCTGATATCTGGACAATATGCGAAAGTCTGACTCCATTGAATGATGTTAATGACTTAATTACTTTAAATGCAGCTATTGAAAGTTTAACAATTGCTGATGCAGATCAGGTGAGGTCAAGCCTTCTTCTGCCAACAACAGCAGGCAATGGCGTTTCTGTAAGCTGGACGTCGGGCAATACAAATGTGATTAGTAATACAGGAGTTGTGAGTCGTCCTGCCGTTGGCTCTGATCCTGTTGTAGTGGTTATGACTGCTACTCTTACTTTCAACAATGTATCCGGAACAAAAGAAATTGAAGTTACTGTATTACCACAATACAGCGATGAAACCAGTGTAAGTTTAGATCTTGAAAATCTAACCATTACAGGAAATATCAACAATATTAAGTCATCTATTGGTTTACCAATAAAGACAGATGAAGGTTCGATGGTTGTCTGGTCATCAGATTCTCCGGAATATCTTGATAATGTTGGAAAAGTTGTACAACTTTCGCCTACAGGTAATGGAAAGAAGAAAGTGATTCTTACTGCGACTGTTATCAAAGGAGAAGAATCAGCAACTAAAACATTTGAGGTTTGGGTAGCTGAAAAAGAAGATCGTGCTGCTTATCTGTTCTCTTATTTTACAGGAAATGATAAAGATGGCGAGCAAATCCGTTTTGCCGTTAGTAATAATGGATTTGATTATACTCCGCTGAATAACGGACAAAGAATAATAAGTTCCGATACAATATCTCTGAAAGGTGGTGTGAGGGATCCGCATATTTTAAGAGGTGAAGATGGCTATTTCTATATGGTAGTAACCGATATGAAGTCTGCTGAAGGATGGAGCAGTAATCGTGGAATGGTTCTTTTAAGATCAAACGACCTGGTTAACTGGACACATTCAACTGTTCACTTCCCAGACAGATGGCCTGATATCTGGGCCAATGTTTTGCGTGTTTGGGCACCGCAAACAATTTACGATCCTGCAGTTGGTAAATACATGGTTTACTTCTCTCTTTATACAGGAGATGCAACAGCTCCTTATGACCGTGTTTACTATTGCTATGCAAATGAAGATTTTACTGATCTGGAAGGTGAACCACAAATCTTGTTCGACCGTGGAACCGCTACCATTGATGGCGACATCGTATTTAACGATGCTGACAATCTGTATTATATGTTCTTTAAGAATGAGTCATTGGGTGGAATCAGCCAGGTTACATCACCAACTTTAACACAGGCTGATGGTGAAGCACCAAGTTCGCAGTGGAGCGATCCAACACCTCCTAAGCAGCAAACTACCCTGGCTGTTGAAGGTTCAGGAGTATTTCAGTTGATTAATTCAGATGACTGGGTTTTGATGTACGATTGTTATACCAGTGGACATTATCAGTACTGTATATCTCCAGATCTGCAAAATTTCACCTATGTTCAGGATAACTACAGTATCAATGCGCGCCATGGAACAACGATCTCTCTTTCACAGGAAGAACTCGAACGAATTATTGCAAAATGGCCAAGTACTGCCCTGACGAATGAACCTGAAGGTGCTCGTAATATCAACATCAGAAACAACGGATGTGACATTAACACTACTGATAAAGTAATTAACATTGCTGTCAATTATGGTTCAGATATCAGTAGTTTCGATCCTGAATTATACGCTTCGCCAGGTTCGGTAATTAGTCCAACCGGAGTGCAGGATTTTACCAATGGAGCCATAACCTATTCGTTCACTCAAAGTGGAAGTACGGTGACTTATCAGGTGAATGTAGCAGTTGAGGGCAATCCTGTATTACCCGATTTTCATGCTGATCCGGATGTGTTATATTCTGAAAAAACAGGACGTTTTTATATCTACCCAACAACTGATGGTTATGCCGGATGGGGTGGATATAGTTTTGATGTATTCTCTTCACCTGATTTGGTTCATTGGACCAATGAAGGTACGATACTTGATTTAAGTACAGACCAGGTATCATGGGCTACAGGTAATGCGTGGGCTCCTTGTATCGAAGAGAAAAAGATGGCCGATGGCTCTTATAAATATTACTTCTACTTCAGTGGTAATGCAGGTGATAAAAAAGAAATTGGTGTGGCTGTAGCCAACGATCCTACTGGTCCGTTTATCGATTCTGGTGAGCCAATGATTTCGCAACTACCTGATGGTGTTGGAGGTCAGTTAATCGATAGTGATGTTTTCACCGATCCTGTATCTGGTAAAAGCTATTTTTACTATGGTAATGGATTTATGGCAGTTGCAGAGTTAAATGAAGATATGATCTCGATTAATGAAAGTACTGTTACGGTAATTACTCCTCAAGGAGGTTCATTAAGCGATTATGCCTTCCGCGAAGCAGGATATGTATTCTATCGTAATGGACTTTACTATTTCCTTTGGTCGGTTGATGATACAGGTTCGCCAAACTATCACGTGGCTTATGGTACTTCTACCTCTCCAATGGGCCCCATTAATGTAGCAGAGGAACCAATCGTAATTATTCAGGATGCTGATAATGAATTGTATGGTACAGCGCACAACTCAATACTTCAGATACCAGGAACTGACGAATGGTATATTGTATATCATCGAATCAATGCGAATTATCTGAATAATGATCCGGGTGTACACCGTGAAGTATGTATTGATAAGATGGAATTCAATGAGGATGGAACCATTAAACAAGTTGTGCCAACTCGTGCTGGAATTGAACCGGTAATCCTCGATCATACTATTTCAACAGGAATTACAGATGTAATAAAAGCAGGAAAAAGAAAGGCTAATGGCAAAGTAGTATCCGAGGAAATGTATGATCTAACTGGTAAAAAGGTTAGCAAAAAAAAAAATCAAAAAAAAGGAATCTACATCGTTAAAGAAACATTCGAAAACGGAGTAGTTATAACACACAAAAACTTCATAGTAGAATAAAACAAGAAAAAGCGGTTCCGGGGAGGAGCCGCTTTTTTAATATCAATTGTATTTTTATTATTCAATGATGTAAAGAACTGAAGCATGAGGAGCCAGAACTTGACTAAACGTTTCAGCTTCTATTTGTCCAACTACTTCTCCAGTCCATAAGTTGGTAAGTTTTACTTTTCCTGAAAGTCCCAGATCAGCAAACTTCACTTCTACTTCCTGTTCAGAATTATCTGATAAATTAAATAATGCCAGGTAAGTAGAACCTTCGGCTTCGTTTTTAGAGGTTATAGCAGCCTTGTCATCTTTTAAATATAACTGACGAACTTGAGAACTCTGAGCGTGCATTTTCAAGACTTCTTTATTGGTAAGAAGCGATAATGTGAAATCATCGTTACTTGGAAGATCGCCACCAAACATAAGAGGAGAACGGAAAATAGTAAAGAAAGTCATTAAAGTGTATTGCTCGTCTGGTGTCAGGTTAGTCATACGGTCATCACCCACTTCACCTCTGATTGATAATCTACCCAGTGGAATCATATCACAATCAGGCCATGTTCCTGGCTTAACATATTGATACCAGTCTTGTGATACTTCCATTAAATGCTGGATGTGCCACCAGCTATCCCAAACATCATTCACCATTCGCCACATATTTGCATTCTCGCTAACATGAGCTGCAGCGTCTTCAGGTGTTTCTCCCGGAGATGTACTTAACACAATCTGACGACCGCAATTATCAATAGCCTTTCTGATTAAATCTATCTCATCGGCATGGTAAATAGGAGCAGAAAGGTCATCAATCTTGATGAAATCAACTCCCCAGTCAGCATATAATTCAAAAATTGAATTGTAATATTCCTGTGCACCCGGTTTATCAGCAACAATTGTATAATTGTCTTTAAGCCATTTGCACTGATTTTCGGTGGTGTAGATTTGGTCTGCAGTAATGCCGTCGGTTCCTTTAATAGGTAATTTTTGATCTACTGCCATTTTTGGAATCCCACGCATAATGTGAATCCCAAATTTCAAACCTTTACCATGGATGTAATCACCCAAAGCCTTAAAGCCACTGCCGTCGGCTGCAGATGGGAAACGGTTAACTGCAGGCATGTATCTGCCGTATTCATCCATTACATAAACTGGATCGGTTTGATTGTAGCCGTGAGACTTGGTATTTTCAACAAACCATCTGATATCAACCACTACATATTCCCAGCCGTAATCTTTTAGGTTTTCGGCCATGTAATCAGCATTGGCTTTTATCTCGTGTTCCTTTACTGTAGGACCATAGCAGTCCCAACTATTCCATCCCATTGGTAGTGTTTGTGCCCATTGTTTAAAATCGACAACTTCTGCTTTTTTCTTTGGAGTATTACATGCAGCAAGAAGTGCTACAAAAGCCATCGAAAAAACAAATTTCATAGATCTCTGATTCATGAATTACTTTTTTTTGTTTAGTGATATTTTATGCAAAGATATTATGATATTGTAGTTGATGCCTGCAGATTTTCGTCACATTAATGTAATAAAATGTGCAATTAGAGTTACTTCGGTAGTTTTGATAAGGCAGATAGTTATTAATTCAAAGTTATTTATCAAAGATCATTTTCTCAATATCCTCCAATGATAATTTTCCCTGACTATAAAAACCCATTTTCCATCTAAGCCTGTTCAAGATAGATTTTGGGTTGTCGTATTTTATATTGTATCCACAAACCAAACAAAAACTTACTTTTTTATTCCTGATAATTACATGTTCTGAACATTCACAGCAAGGGCAGTCTTCAGAAGACAAATCTTTATAAAATTTTTTTGCGTTATAGATTTGGCGAACCTTTTTTTGAGATAATGAACGGGTGTGAATTTCATTCAGTAGCTTGTTGGTACTTTGATCTGAAAGCCTGTAATATCTCATTGCCATTGCAGTAATTAATTCGTTATCGCTAAAATGATCAACAGCTTTTAAAAAACGTGCTTCCAGATTCTTGTTATGAGTTCGTCTGTAAAAATGATCAATATCCGCTGATCGATATAAAGGAACATAGGCAGTATCCATATTAGTTTTACGGCTGTAAAAATATCCCATTAGCCATCCAAGTGCTCCTCCAGTAATTCCACAGATAAGAATAATATCAAAAGATATTTCTTTATTGAGGTCGTTAAAAAAGAATATGCCAGCCATCAAACCCAATGTGGTTCCGGAAGAAATAAATGCTATCCAGCCACGTATTCCATTAACTTCATTTATTCTCATTAATTAGCTTCAGTTTAAGGGTACAGTTAAACACATGGGAGGTGTGCTTATTGGTAAAAGTTCTCGTTTTGGATTTAATTATTTCGTTAAAATAACAATTATCAACTTCTTAAACAATATGAGTATAGCTAATTTTAGAAGGTAGTTAAGAGTTAACTTGCTTTTTACCTAATTGGTAAGTAGCAAGGATAGAACCAATGATGATTACCAGACTAATGATGACACTTGCATCAAACGAATAATAAGTCTCGTTATTAGGAAAATTTGGCTCATTTCTCTGGTAAAATTGATAGATAATAACAGCCATAAAATTATTTGTAAAATGGGCGGTTATTGGCATCCATATATTACGGGAATAGATCATCATATAACCCAGAATCAAACCCAGAACAAACCTTGGCAGAAAAGTGAGAAACTGAATATGAATTGCGCTAAAAATGATTGCAGTGATAATTACAGCTATATGAGCATTTTTAAATAGGTTCATCAATTCACGCTGAATCAATCCCCTGAACAACCACTCTTCTCCAATGGCCGGTAACACAGCAATCAGAAAAACGGTTACTAAGGTTTGTTTCCAGTCAGAAGTTGTAAGCATTAAATCTGTTAAATTAGCAGCTTGCTCTTCTTTTAATGAAATCCAATTGGTAACACTACTTAGAAATTCGGGTAACTGAAGTTGTTGGTTGATCCAGGCTGTCCACGAAATAAAAGACTGACTAAGTAGAATTGTAATGAAGGCAATGAGGAAAAAAGCAAGATTAAATTTGCCTTTTCCGGGAATCACCTCATTATTCTTGAGATATAGCAAATGTACAGCTAAAGTAGAGGGTAATATAAAGACAAATAAGCTTTGAAGAATCTGAAGGACCTGAAGAAACTGGATGTTGTTATAAATATCATCTGCTGAGTTAATATCAACTCCAAATACTGGTTTGGCAATTAAGAGACTTATTAGTGAAAGTATTAATGAGCCTGTAAGAACAATTATTATAAGGGTTAATAATTTTAAAATAGGAGGAAAATGATTTAATGTACCTTTTGTCATTCGTTTGATTTTATTCAAAAATAACAAAAGGTAATAATCAAAATAAATTTTGGTTGATCAAATTAACCTGGAGTAACCTCTTAGAAAGCTACCCTCATACCTAACCAACCTGTTACAGGAGAATATCCCGGGAATTGATCTTTCCAAGCCTGTATATCATCCGGATGTTGTTCCTGATCGTATATGTTAATATCGAATTCCCCGAAAACCTGAAAATGAGGACTTGGTTTGATACTTATTCCTCCACCAATAATTAAGAATGTTGTAACGATATCGCCATTATATCCACCGTCATAAGTTCGTGCCATACCGCCGACTTTACCATAAATAGCAACTCCTCCAAAATCAGCAGGTGCAATAAAATCTAGTCCAAATCCGGTAATATTTGATTGTGTATTACTTTCTCCATACAAGCGTAAAAAATGACCAATATCTGCACCATAACGCCAGGCTGTTCCTTTTGCTCCATTGCTTCCCAACATGGCAAACATACCAACTGAACCAAATCCAAATTTAGCTTTATCATTCTTTTCTTTGTTCACATCATTATTTGTTTCCTGCACATATGGCTTTTCAAAATAAAACGGATCTGGTTTATCTGCAACCAATGGTTTGTCATCCCCATAATTATCAAGGTTGAAATCTGTAAAATCATGTGTAATGGTATACGTTGTATCTTCATTGATTACAAATGTGTTATTGTAATCTTCATAATCATTGTACGCGATTCTGATTTGATGATTCCCCCAACTGATTGGATAATTGTTGACAGGTGTGTAGCCAATTAATTGATTGTCGAGGTAGACTATTGCCTTATCCGGATTTGATTGAATACTGACACTTCCAGTCTTTGGGGTGAGGTCAAAATGATACTCCATAGTTGAATCAGCATAACAAGTCACCAGTGTATAAACATCGTGATAATTGTTTTTGCTGATTTTCACTTTATATTTCAGTGGTTTGTAATCGATGAATTGTGCAGGTGAATTTTTTTGTATATCAGGAAATTCCTCCAGACTTATGGTGGCATTTTGTGGTGTTGTTGAAATAACAAAAGAGCCTTTTTCTTGAGCAGAAAGGTTGAAAATAATAAAAAGAAATGCCAGAAACAGGGGTTTAGATTTGTGCATAATTCGGGATTTAGGTGTAAAAACATACACAAACAATATGCCAAAAATAAAGCGCCGTTAAAGGCGCTTAATATTATTTAGATTCTGATTTAAGAATAAACCTGTCGTAGATAAATAATGCAACAACAGCACCCATGGCAATTCCTGAATAAAGTATCCAAATCTTTGCCGGATTATAATTATTCCATAAATAATTAGTCAATTCTACATCGTTCATTCCTGTTAGTTGCATGGCTTTGTTCCAATAATCGTTCTTAGAAAAAGAATCAGATATTTGTTGAATCTCCAGTCCCCTTTTTGCTATTTCATTTTGCAGTAGAGTAATTTTTCCTGCTGCATTGTCATATAAATCACCAGATACAAAGCCAGCCAATTGATGTCCAGCAGCTATTGGTAAGAAAGAAGTTCCCATGTAAAGGGCCTTTTTATCAGCAGGTGCAATGCTGCCAACATATTCAGTGAATTTGGGACTACTTGCCATCTCGCCAATACTGAAGGTTAACACACCAATTAGAATGAACCAAATGTTTTGAAACGCAAACATCATTCCTACTCCAATTGCCAAAATAAAGATCCCACTCATCATTGCATTTAATGGTTTGTATCGCATTACAATACCTGAGATCCAGATTTGAAAAACAATGATGAAGAAAGCATCAAAGCTTCCAATGGTAACAGCACTAATGGTACCATTATCCCCAATTGCTTCTGCCAACCATGGCCATATACTATGAAGTGCATCATAAAATAGTGTTGTATCAACCCAATCATCAACAAAAACAGGGAAAGCATAATAAAGTTGGTTAAAGGCTGTCCAAAACGCAATCATAATGATTAGGAACAAAACGTACTTGAAATTTTGTAGTGTAACCCAAATGTTTTTTAGTGCTTGCCCAAATACCTGAAGCAATGGTTCTTTGTTTTCAATTAATTCCCGGCCAGGTTCTTTGAAAAGTAAAAGGACGAACAGATAATTTATTGATATGGTGATCATTGACAGATAAAACACCCAGTCCCAGCTTTTTTGATAGATAGCCCCGGCAATAAATGGACCAATGAAACCTCCAATATTAATCATCATATAAAAAATACCAAATCCAATAGATGCATTATCCTTATTGGTAGTTTTTGATATCATGGCTGAAATAATAGGCTTAAAAAGTGCACCTGCAAAAGCCAGATAAATATATGCAGCAAATACTAATGAAAATGAGTTAAATGTGGAAACCATCCAATATCCACTTACATACATTGTATATGAAAGTAGAAGCACTTTTTTATAACCTACTCGATCTGCAATGGCCCCGGTAAATAAAGGTAAAAAGTAAAGAAGCATAGAGCCTGTTCCCATTATAATACCTTTCTGACCAGCACTAAAACCTAGAGCACCTGTATCACTACTGTTGACAAGATATAATGCAAAAGCCATGTAAAAGCCATACCAAGCCCAACGCTCGAATAGTTCCATGGTATTTGATACCCAAAATACTTTTGGGAAGCTTTTAAATGTAGTTCCTATTTTAGACATATTTCCCTTTTTAATTTACTTATAAGGTAAAAATAAGGGCTTTGCAGTTGAAATAGTATGTTATATGTCAGTTCTTATTAAAAACTTCTTTGTCAACAAGCAGTTGTGAGGTATAATAGATTAATCTGATTCGCTTGAGCATTTCTTCGAATTCAATTTTATCTATTGTATCTGTTGGTTTATGGTAATCAGCGTGTAATCCATTAAAGAATCCAAGAACCGGAATTCCTTGTTTATGAAAGGCATAATGATCTGATAGATTCAATAAATTACCAAAGCTGCTGTTAGTTTCATAACCATAGTCAATTTTTAAATTAACAGCTTGATTGGCAATATTGCATAATGAATCAAGTACCGGATATTCTTTTGATCCGATCAGATAAATATAATTTGATTTACCAATTGAATCGTTTCTACCAATCATATCGATGTTGAGGTTAGCCTTAATGTCAAAAGGTAGTTTACTTTGTTCATCTGCAAAATGTAAAGCTCCTAAAAGTCCCAGTTCTTCTCCTGAAGTGGCCAGAAATAAAATATTTCTATCAGGCACTTCATTTTGTGTTCCAATCACCTTGGCTAATGAAAGTAAGGCGGTTGTTCCACTGGCGTTGTCGTCTGCTCCGTAATAAATATTGTCACCTTTTTTACCCAAATGATCATAATGGGCACTTAAAACAATGGTTTCGTTGGTTTTGCCTTTAATGTAACCGGCAACGTTTTCAGTTTTTACTTTTTCAACAATAACGGGGCAATGAACAGAAATAATCTTTTCGGAAATTTTAGTTGCATCTTTTGAGGTTTCAATCTTTTTAAGTGCTGCAATGTTCTTTCCAAATAATTCTTTTGCAAACGAAGGTTTTACAATAAAAACCTTAGTAGCTGTTTTTGAGAAAAACGGTTTTGCTTTCGAAACATTTACCCGATCAAAATCGACTCTGGATGATATTTTCTGATAAGCTTTTTCATCATTCGGATTTGTTAAAATGATGGCTTTAACACCTTTTGATTTTAATCGATAGGCCAAACTGTAATAATTCGAGTAACTGTTGGTAAATGCAAATGCAATTTTATCTTTTAAATCTAAATCGTTGATAATAGTGTCTTCACCAAATCCAACAAAAACACAGGAAGTTGAAGTACTATCCATCGGTGCATTGCTTAAAAACAAAAAGTCATTTTGTGATGTAAGGCTGGCGTGTTTGGATTTCAAAGTGCATTCTCCCCATTTCCACGACCATAAAGTGTAAGGCTGATAAAAACAAGTGTCGTTGTAGGGATGTAAACCCGCTGCCTCAAATTCAGATTGAATATATCGGGCTGCTTTTTTTTGACCTTCTGAAGAGGTAAATCTTCCGTTCAGACTATCAGAAGCCAGAACAGATAAATGATGTTTAAGAATGTCGACAGTTAAAGAGTTGACAGGATCAACTTGAGTCGCTGTATTCTGAGCACTTAATGCTGTAAAAGCAATAAAGATGATGCAGGTGAAAAAGGTGCGCATAGGTGGTTGATTTTATTCTAAAGATAGGAAAAAATGTTGTTTACGATGTTTCCAGAATAAAACCTTACCTCAGAAACTTTAAATAAAAAAGTCAATTGTGCATAATAACGGGCACAATTGACTTTTTGTAATAATTAAAATCGTTTGCCAATGCTAATTCCAAAAGCATACGAGCTATATTCTTCTTTAAAATCGTACGAAAAGACTGGGGTTAATTCCCAACCGTTTTCGATTTCAACTTCGTATTCAATTCCTGCTTTGAAAACAAAAAATGATTTTGATTCTTCTTTTTTGAATTCAGTTTCAAAACCTGGACCAGCAAAGATGCCGATTCTTTTGGTGGCTTTGAATTTGGTAACAGCAGCCAGTACAATTACATTGGCACGTTCCAGTTCATCTTCCTCAGAAGTGCGGATATAATATTGGTCAAGTTCAGCATCACCAATAAATCCCAAATCCCATTTTTTGTTTAACGTGTAATAATAATCTAAACCAATGGTAGGTACCCATTTACCTGTACTTTGTTCATGTGTTTCGTGTTCGTAAAAAGCAGAAGGTACGTGAGTAAAGCCGCTATAAAAAGCCAGCTTGTGTTTGCCGTGATGTACTTCTTCTGATTGGTGATGGCCATCTTTTGTTGATGTCTCATGCTCTTCGTGTTGAGCAAAAATGTTCATTGACAGTAAAGCCAAACCAAAAACTAAAATCTTTTTCATGTTTAATAATTTGCCTAGGTTTTAAATTAACAATCAGGTAGGGAAGAGTACTTGTTATTGCGCGGCAAATTTAAACAATATTCTTTCACATCAACTTTCTTGTTTATTAAATAAGTTATTATAGTCGATGTAATATAGAATGCGAAATGATAAAGTATTGGTTTGCGGACTTTTCCAAATAATATCAATATTTTTTCTATAGTTACTAATTGATTTGTCATCCTGATCAAAAATGGAATTCTTCCAACCGAAAGTCATTTCAGATCCCGGAGCAAATACCCACCGAAGAACCATGTCAATATTAAAAGCATTAAAGTTATTGTCAAAGTTTTCATTATAAATTGCATCCGGAAGAAGAGTTCCATCATTCTGAAGAAGGTAAAATTGCTTGTTTTCTACACCAGACCAATAATGTCGCCCTCTCAATCGAAGACTAAGTTCATTGTTAAATGTATATGATAACTCAAGCACATTCTCTACCGTGGCCACATTGCGACGGGCAAAATGGATACTATCCTCATTATCATTTTTACTAACATAGCCATAATCATTTTCTTCTCCTTCATATGCCATTTCAAATGATAATGAGAGTTTTTGTCCCAGCTGACAACCTAAGCCTAATCCAAGCCAGTTTCCTTTCTGATCTCGTTCAGGCCTTTTATATTCTCCATAATAGGAATATACATGGAGCTTTTTTGTCCAGTCGGAATGTGCAAAGAAGTTGTAGTTGAAAGTTTCAGGTTTATAAAAATACCTGCCTTCAACTCTGGGTTCATCATAGTTTCGATCATTGCCCACATAGGTAAACCTTGCTTCAACACCATAATTATTCATGAATTGCCATTCGGTATAAATGCCTGCTTCATGGTTATTTAAATCCCATGGCTTCATTACCCTGTTCTGCTCATACCAGGTGCGTGTAAACATTTGTCTGAAAATGCTGAAAGGTTCAACTTTTTGAAACAAAAGAAAAAGTTCGGTGTCAAATCGGTTGTTCCTTTGCAGATAACCCATATCATTCGGATTGTAGTCATCTGATATTGCACTTTGTTCGATACCGTATTGCCACTTACCCCTGTTCTTTGCAAACTCCAGCATGGTAAACCAACCCGTTTCCTTATCTTCGGCACCTCTGTGACTAACCCCGGCCTGGCCACTCAGGGCATATTTAAGTCCCTTATCTCTGAATTGAAATTCCGTAGCAGTTACATTAGCCATAAATGGATTATTGGCTACAATCATATTGGTGTTAATCAAGCTAATGTAGGAGTTGTTTTTTAACGATTGATCAATAACGGATACGTTATAATTGGTGAAGGGTTGAACCAATGCTTCCCTGGCTGAATTAGTAATAGTGTCTTTTATTGTAGCATAGGAATTCAAACTCATGGCATTCAAAAAACCAATGGCAAATCCCTTTTTATTACGGCCTGAAATTTTAGTTGCATTCACCAGTTGAGTTTCAGAAGGCATTTCTTCAACAATCTCGTTCGTCTTAAGATTGTCATATGCTGTAGAGGTAAATTTTGGATATGCTCCAATACGTCTGGAATAAAATATTTCGCCACGATTAAATAATTCAACTCCTTCAGTAAAAAATTGTCTTCTTTCCTGGTAGTATAGTTCATATGGTGACAGATTCAATTGTTTATCGTCAGATTGGATTTGACCGAAATCGGGGATAAGCATCATATCAAGCGTATAACTTTCGTTGATGCCGTATTTAAGATCCAATCCACCACGATATATAAAATCCGTTTCACCACTACTTTCGCTGTGTTCAACATAGGTTGCCAGATAGGGTGAAAAAGATAATCGAACTGGGGGTTTAATATTTTTAATTCCGGTCATTACTCCCTGTTGATGAATAAATCCATCCACATTCCGATCAATAAAATTCCATGAATTATTGGAATTATATCTTCTGATGTTTCGAAACATATTCAATCCCCATGTATGAACATCAGTCAAAGGGAATCGCAGTGCCGAATAAGGAATTCGCATTTCAATAACCCAGCCTTTATCAGTAATATTGGTTTTGCTCTGCCAAACAGCATCCCAGCTTCCGTCTTCATAATCGTAAGATGTTTTAATCGCCTTGATGTCAGTCTGAACTCCTGCTGGTGTAATAAAAAAGCCAAAAGCCAACTGCCCTTCGTTATACGGATCGAAATAAACCCCGAAATAATCAGACATACCGATATTATCTCTTGCAGTTAAAAAATTATAGATGCTATCCGGAGCATTATCATATAGCATGGCTCCGAGGTAAATGGCATTCTGATCATAAAAAAAATAAACTTCAGTGGCTTGATAGGAAGGTTTACCATTATATGGCTGTAGTTGTAGAAAATCTTTTGCTGGAAGAGCATTTGTATAACAGTTCTCATCCAATACACCATCAATTTTTAAAGGCTCATCTATGGCATAGCACTCCACTGTTTTTTTTGTTTGTGCAGAAATAGATAAAAAGGAAAACAGCAGGATGATTAGAAAGGTCAATTTGTTCATAGTCAGGATCTAGTTGCGTGTATGGCTAATTTAATAAATTTCTGGACTAAATGCTTGTAAATGGCTATCAAACATTTTGGAAATGATGGATTTATAAATAGGTGTGACGCATTGATATCTCATTAAGTTACAACCGTTGGGAATTACTTTTTAATGGGTCTAATTTCAACTTCGAAAACAGGTATTGTGTGCCTGCAATTATTATCTTTGTGCCTCTAAATGTTTTGAATAGTAAAAGTTTCAAACGAAACGCATAAAATAGCTGACAATGAACTTTGTTGAGGAATTAAACTGGAGGGGCATGATTCATGATGTGATGCCCGGAACTGAAGAACAACTGAAAAAAGAAATGACATCAGCATATGTGGGAATAGACCCTACTGCTGACTCTTTACATATTGGCCACCTGGTAAGTGTGATGATGTTAAAACATTTTCAGGCTGCTGGTCATAAACCTATTTGTTTGGTTGGTGGTGCAACTGGTATGATTGGTGATCCATCTGGTAAATCAGCAGAGAGAAATCTGCTTGATGAGGAAACTTTGCGTAAAAATCAGGATGGTTTAAAAAAGCAATTAAGTCTTTTTCTTGATTTTGATTCATCAAAAGAGAACGGTGCAGAGATGGTAAACAATTACGATTGGATGAAAGAGTTTTCATTTTTGGAATTCATTCGTGATGTAGGTAAGCATATCACTGTAAATTACATGATGGCAAAAGATTCTGTGAAAAAAAGATTGGGATCTGAGTCAAAATCAGGTATGTCGTTTACCGAGTTTACTTACCAATTGGTTCAGGGATACGATTTTCTTCATTTATACCGTGAGAAAAATTGTCGTTTGCAAATGGGTGGATCAGATCAGTGGGGTAATATTACTACCGGTACCGAGATGATTCGTCGTATAGAACGTGGAGAAGCTTTTGCTTTGACATGTCCTTTGATAACAAAAGCTGATGGTGGTAAATTTGGAAAAACAGAAAGTGGTAATGTTTGGTTAGATCCTGAAAAAACAAGTCCATACCATTTTTACCAGTTCTGGATGAATACATCGGATGCAGATGCTGAGAAATACATTAAGATTTTCACTATGCTTTCGAAGGATGAAATTGAAGCCATGGTGAAAGAACAAAACGATGCACCTCATTTACGTCCATTACAAAAACGTTTGGCGGAGGAAGTAACCGTGATGGTTCATGGGCGAGAGGCTTATGATTCAGCAGTTGAAGCATCGCAAATTTTGTTTGGTAAAGCCACAACAGAAGCTTTGCGTAAAATAGATGAAAGAACTTTGTTGGCAGTATTTGAAGGAGTTCCTCAATTCAATGTTGATAAGGCGGTATTTACTGAAGGAATAAGTATTGTTGATTTGCTCGCTGAGAAAACAGAAGTGTTTCCTTCAAAAGGAGAGTTACGTAGAACCATCAAGGGAGGTGGAGTAAGTATTAACAAAGAAAAAGTATCGGATGCTGAAATAAATGCTGATGCATCAATGCTATTGAACGATAAATATCTGTTGGTTCAAAAAGGTAAGAAAAACTACTACCTTGTTATTGCAGAATAATTATTAGAAGATATGATTAAAGAGCAGACCCTTGTGTCTGCTTTTTTATTTTTTTTAAGTTTTAGAATTACTTGAATTCAAGACCAAGTAATGAGATGTCGTCAAACACAGCTCCCTTTGTTACAAACTTATCAATGATGCCTCGTAATTGAGCAAAGTTTTGTTCAAGGCTTGCTGTAGTACAAAGAATATCTTCAATTTCCTGTGCATTGGATTCAACCTGATTGCCTTTATCCAATTCGACCACACCATCGGTAAAAGCCAATAATTTTGCTTCTTTAGGAATCTTTATTTTTCCAACTTCGATTGAAGGAACAAAATCAAGCATTCCTAAACCAATACAACCTTTTTCTAGGTGAGTCAGATGTTTCTTTTTTGTATCGTAAAGAAGGGGTGGAAGATGGCCGGCATTAACATATGTCAATCGTCTGGTCATTAAATTGTAGCGGCCAATAAAAAGAGTAATAAACTTCTCGTTATTAGCACTTGCATTCACCCTTTCATTCAGGAGGGGAATTAATTTTTTAAAATTTGTACCGGCTGTAAATAATGATCGCATCACTGCTTGAAAATTAGACATTACCATAGCAGCTGCGATTCCTTTGCCTGAAACATCAGCCATGCAGAATCCGATAGTTTGTCTCGATAATCGAAAAATATCATAATAATCACCTCCTACACCCATGTGTGGTTGATAGTATGTTTGAATATCGAGCTTTTGTGTTTTGGGCATCTGGTATTCACTTGGAACCAATTGGTTTTGAATACGTGATGCCAGTTCCATCTCCTTTTTTAATATTTCCTGTTCAAGCAATGCATTTTGCATTCGTTTGTTTTCAACAAATACAATAATAAGATTTGCAATAATCTGAATCAGCTTCAGATGCTTGATGGTTGGACTGATGCCTTGCTGTTCTTCTTCAATATCACCTATGAGAACATAGCCGATGGGAGCAAACCTGTGAAACAAAGGTATAACAGCATCAAAGCCTTTTAATTTAGGAGGATGTGAAATGGTTATACTTTCGATGGTTTTATAGCAGAGAAGATCTTCTTCAACATTTATCAGATTGGCTTCATCTTTGGTTACACCAGAAGTTAAAAGATTATGCCATACATTATTCGAAAGAGTGAAAACCAGTACTTTACCAACCTCCAGTTCTTCGCGCAACAAGATTTCGAACTCAGCCAATAAGTCCTCAATGGTGTGATCTTCATTGATCGTTTGTGCTATGTCAAGGATGATATTCAATCGATCCTTATACAGTTTGAGCCTTTTCTTTTTTATCTGCGTAACCATGTTAGGTAAGAAATATCAACTAAGATATTAAAAACTTCGTCTCAATAATAGTAAAGAAGATACAAAAACTAAAATACCCTTTCAAATAAATCCATATCTTTTGTTAAAATAGGGATTTTTCCGAAAGGGTATTTCTTAGCAAGTGCTAAAAAATTATTCTTTTACTCTTTCAACGTATGAGTTGTCACGAGTATCAATTTTAATTTTGTCGCCTACATTAATAAACAATGGAACCATAATTTGCGCACCAGTTGTTACCGTTGCAGGTTTTAGTGAGTTAGTTGATGAAGTATCTCCTCTAACACCCGGTTCAGTGTAAGTAATTTCGTACGCAACTGTTGTTGGAAGATTAACCATTAGAGGTGTTTCTGTATCAGCATGATATACCACTTCAACTTCCAAACCTTCGCTAAGTAATGCAGGATTGTCAATTAAATCCTTTTCAATTGGAACTTGCTCAAATGTTTCAGCGTTCATGAAGTGATAACCCATGTCATCATTGTATAAAAACTGATGTGGACGACGTTCAACGCGTGCTTCATTTACTTTTACACCTGCGTTAAATGTGTTTTCAATTACTTTTCCGGTTGAAACATTCTTAAGTTTTGTTCTAACAAAAGCAGCTCCCTTACCAGGTTTCACGTGCTGAAACTGAACAATGAAAAACAATTGTCCATTGTATTCAATGCACATTCCGTTTCTAAAATCAGCTGTAGTTGCCATAGTATTGATATTCTGTTGATTCTATTATTACTCAAAAAACGGTGCAAAAATAGTGTAAATGCTTAATAAATCAGCATAATGTGATAATAATTCAATCTGGCACCGCAGTAATATTGGCTCAATTCTGCATTATTGGTGAGAAAAGAAGGTGAAAATTCTTTTGAAGAGTTACTTTTTTATACTTGAGAATGGATGTTTAATACCCTTAAATTCATCCAGGTCGCAGATGAATGACCCAACTTTCAAGTCGAATTTTACCCTTATAGGAATGCGGTTATTGTCTTTGGAGATCCAAACCTGCATATCATCTTCAGTTTTAAAGGCTCTACCGACTTCAGTTACAGGTGAAAATTTGTAACATTCCACTTTGCCAAATTTTGTTTTTATGGTTTCAATACCACGATATCTGATACGTAAAGCAAAATTTTCGTCAGAGAAAAAGGTCATAAACTGAATTACGTCTCCTTTAGCTAACTGATCGTTGAATTTATGATTGCGTGCAAAATAAAAAGCTGATAATATATCAAGTATACCTTCCTGAACATTGTGAACGCCTGATTTTTGGCTGATAACCTGTGAAGAATCTCTGTTGTAATAAACTTCGTTGTAATATCTGTATCTGCCTTCTCTGATATTACGGACAGCCTTTACAGGAAGTTGGGTCTTCGTATCGATAAAGCTCTCGTACTGATCGCGAATTTTATATAAAACATCTGCAACCCCAACAGTAACACCTTTCCCGATTACATGATGAGTTTTGGTATTGTTAATGATAGTGTCATTTACTGATAAATAGGCTTTCCCTCCAGTTACAAAACCATAGTTAAGCGTAAAGACTAAATGTTCTCCATCTTTATATGATTTATGATTGGTAAGAGAATAGGGAGGTATAAAAACAGTATCTGCTTTCTCCTGATTATTACCATAAGAATAACTGGAAACTACAAGCAGAGACAATAAGATTAAAACGTATTTCATAAAACTGTTTAAAGGTTAGTATTTCTTACCTTATGACAATTTAACGTATTACATCACTTATTGGTTGGGATTATAAGATCTTTTTTTTAGGTGTAGTTGCAACAAAGTCTTTTAAATAAAATGGTTCAAAATAAGCAACATCCTCAAATTTGTTTTCAACGAA
This sequence comes from Carboxylicivirga caseinilyticus, assembly GCF_050589785.1. Taxonomy (NCBI): domain Bacteria; kingdom Pseudomonadati; phylum Bacteroidota; class Bacteroidia; order Marinilabiliales; family Marinilabiliaceae; genus Carboxylicivirga; species Carboxylicivirga caseinilyticus. The sequence continues at coordinate 113,533 of NZ_JBNGOX010000011.1, forward strand.
ATATTTTTCAGCCATTGGGGCTAAATTCTTAGCTAGTGGATTAATGTCATCCACAAAAATGGCATTCTCGTGTTTGATAACATCTTTGCATTTGTCGGAGCCGTTACCAAAGAAAACAACCTTATTTTCACTAAGCAGAGAAGTAAATGTTTCTTCATCAACAATTTTAGCTGAAATTTCTTCTTTTAAATTCATTGCTGAATCAAAAATAGCTGTGTATACTTCCATTCGACGTGCATCCATCAAAGGGCAAAATAAGTAGGGAAGATCAGACTTTTGCCAATCCTGATTAACAATTGGAAAAGTCATTATATGCATTGAATCAATGGCAATTAAAGGTAGGTCGGAAGCGTAGCAAATTCCTTTGGCGGTTGAGACTCCAATTCTTAAACCTGTGTAGGACCCTGGGCCACTGCTTACTGCAACAGCATCTAAATCTTTACCGGCTGATAATTGATTCTCTTCAAAAAGTTGCTCAATTAAAACAGTAAGATGAGCTGCATGTGAATTGGCTTCAAAAAGTTCTTTTGATGCAACTACATTTCCGTCAATGCTGTAAGAAACAGAACAAACTCCTGTTGATGTTTCAATGCTTAAAATCCTTGCCATACTATAACTTAAATATGGCACAAAAATATAAAAAGAGAATAATTAATCCTTTTTATCCGACGTCAATTTGTCAACGATTTCAATTAAATCGCCATCTTCCAGTTTTCGTGAGATGGCAGAATAAGGTCCGCTTACAACTTGCTCATCTTCACTTACTCCTTCTGTAATTTCAATGTACTTTGAATCCTGAATGCCGGTTTCTACTGAACGTTGTTTGGCAACACCATCTTCAGCGATAAAAACAACTTCTATTTTTGATTCGGCATCTGGCTTTTTAATATCTGTAGAATCAGTTTTGGTGGTGTCGTTACGCATGGTAACAGCAATGATTGGAACCGTTAAAATATCATTTTTTGTATTGGTTTGGATATCAACGGTTGCCGACATACCCGGACGAAATGGGTATTTACTATGTTTTGTTTCATCAATCATATCTTCGTATGATTCTGGAAGAATCAATACCCTTACTTCAAAGTTGGTAATCTGATCAGCACTTGTTCCTTCAACTTTTGCCGAATTGGCAATTTGCGTTACAATTCCCTTAAATTTTTTCTTCAGGTAGGCATCTACTTCAATCAGACAGGTATCTTTTAGGCTTACCCGGATGATATCATTCTCATTAACATCAACTAATACTTCCATTTGATTAAGGTTTGCCAGAGTCATCATTTCTGTACCTTCGAATTGGGCTGTTCCAACAACACGTTCACCTTTTTCTACATTTAGCCTCGAAATGGTCCCTTCCATGGGAGCATAAATGGTTGTTTTATTCAGGTTATCCTGGGCTTCATTTAAACCTGCTTTTGAATTTACTACGCTTGCAAGAGCAGATTCAACATTGGCTTTGGCAACATTATATTCCGAAAGGGCTTGTTCGTATTCCGCTTCTGAGATGGTCTTTTCATCCCATAATTGTTTATTACGATTATAGTTAAGTTCTTTTTGAACCAATTGTGCTTTTGCCTGTGAAAGATTGGCCTCGGCAGACTTTAGCGCTGCCTGCATCTTTTCGAGGTTACGTTGGTAGATATCCGGTTGTATACGAGCCAGTATTTGTCCTTTTGTCACTTCTTCACCTTCTTGAACAAGTAACTCCAATATTTCACCAGATACATCAGAACTAATCTTAACTTCAACTTCAGGTTTTATTTTTCCATTAGCTGTTATTGATTCAGTTATAGTTCTTCTGGTTATTTTTTCAGCTAGAACTTTTTCACGGTATTCCTGGCCTATCCAGCCTTGCTTTTTTCCTATAATTAGCAATGTAATAATAACAACGAGGGCAATCAATGCCAAAAGAACCGGTTTCTTCATGAGCTGGGTTTATTTGTTTTATGCTAAAATAGTAAAAGCAGTTGTATTTTATTGAATGCTTTGTGTTAATTACTTGTCTTATAAATAAAAATACCAACCGGATATTCCGGTTGGTATGGACTTGAGTGAGCTATATTCTATAGTTCTATAGGGGTTCCTTTATAAAAATCAAGTATTTTGGTTCTTAATATATAAGAGTATTTTGCTTGTAATAAGTCTGATTGCGCTTTGGTAAAATCTGTTTTAGATACATTGTAATCAACAGAATTGACCAAACCAACATTAAATTTTTTCTCTGTGTATCTGAAAGATTCTTTATATGATTCTACAGCTTCTTCACTGGATAAAAATTGCTTGTAAGCTGCCAATGCATCAGCATAAGCTTGTTGAATATCTTTTCTAAGGTCAAGTTTGGCAGCTTGAAGCTGGTATTGTGCATCTTGCAATCCTAATTTGGCATTAGCCACACCATTTCTGGTTTGAAGTTTATTAAAAATAGGTATTGAAATGGATGCCCCAACATAAGTGTTACGTGTTGATTTGAACTGATCCCAAAGAGGACGGTTATAACCATTGGGATCTTCTACCAGCCAGTTGGCATTGGCTCCCATGTTAGCACCAAGACTTAAAGTTGGATAATAGGCACCTTTTGCTATTTTTAGATCATATTCAGAGCTGTTTACATTGTACTCAGAACTTTTAATCTGTGGCATAATACCTAATGCTGTTTGATAAATATTTTCTGGTCCGGCTGGGGTAAAATCAGTTAATTCAGGAATAACCGGGCTTTCAATATCAAAATCCAATATATTTTCAAGGTCCAGTAATTGAGCTAAAGTAAGCTTTGACAATCCAAGGTTATTCTCTTGTTGAGTTACATTAAGGGCTTCTTTGGCAGCCTGTGATTTAATCTCCAAAAGATTACCTGTTGCTACACTCCCGGCGTCTACCAGTTTTTGAGTTCTTTCAACCTGTAATTTGCTGGTTTCATATTGCTCTTTAGCAACAGCAAGTAATTCTTTGTCAAAAAGAATTTGCAGATATTGACTGGTAATAAGCAGTGCAATGTCATTTTTGGTTTTCTCATTATCCTCAAGAGCCTGCATCAACAAGTACTTATTCTTTTTAACCGTATTTTGTTTTGCTAAGCCTTGAAATACTGTAAGATTACTTCCGATGCCTGTACTCAGAGAACGGGTGTTCATGTCTAAGTTTGTGGCATCCTGCTGAATCCATGTATAACCAAAATTTAAAGCTCCATTTATGCTTGCATTAAGGTTTGGAAGCATATCTAATTTACTTTGTTTATACAAATTTTGCTGATACTCGGCATTTAAAAGTTGCCTTTGTATGGTAATATTATTTTCATGGGCATAATTGATGCATTCGAGAAGTGTCCATTGTTTAACCTCTTGCGCTGAGGATGAAAGGATGGTTGTGAATGCAAAGATGAACCCTATAAAAGCTTTTCTAATCATTGCTAAGATTTTTTGTCCGTTAGGATTGTTAATTATTTCTCTCAGGTTCTCCAAAAATTAAATTAAGGAGCAGGTAGCCGGGGTATAATCCCCGACTTTTATTTGAAAAAACTATTAAAAATATTAATTATAATTGAAATCTAGCTCTTAGGCACTTTAATCTTATCTTCAGCAGTAATTCCATCTTTTACTTCTATGTTAATTCCGTCAGACAGTCCTGTATGAATAAGGCGTTTTTCAAAAGTCTGTTCTCCGGTCGCGATTTCTACAAAGGCAGAATCATTACTGAAGGAAATAAGTTTTTCTTTAATGGCAATTACACTATCGCGACGATCTAAAACGATATCAGCTGTAGCACTGTATCCTGCTCTGATAAATTGGCCTTCTTTTAAATTAACAGCAGCTTTAATTTCAAACTGGATGGCACCATTCTCTTCAACTCCTTTAGGTGCGATTGATTCCAGTCGTGCATCGTATTTTTCATCTTCTATGGCACCAATTGACAGCAAAAGGTCCATACCTTCCCGAATTTTACCCACTTCTGTTTCATCAACTTTTCCTTCAAATACCATCTTACCCATATCAGCAACAGTGGCAACAGTTGTTCCATCATTAAAGGTATTACTTTTTATTACAGAGTTACCTTCTTTGATAGGTACGTCCAATACCATACCATTAATAGTAGAGCGGATTAAAGTATTGGTCTGATTTTTCATATTGGCTGTTACACCTTCTTTGATTAACTGAAGATTGTTTTCGGCTGCGTCACGATCTGCTTTAGCAGTTTCAAATCGCAAAGACTCTTCCAGATATTCTGATTCTGGAATTACGCCGGTAGTATAAAGTTCTTTTTTGCGTTTGAATTCAATTTCAGCATTCTTATAATTGATTTCTGCTTTTCGTAATTGAGTTTCAGCATTATTTACCTGAACCATTTCAGGAATGATTTGAATTTTAGCAATTAAATCGCCTTTTTCAACTAGATCACCAGGTTCTACATATAGTTCGGTGATAATGCCTGATTCCTGTGGTTTAATTTCAATCTCCTTGCGGGGTACAACAGAGCCGGTAGCAACAGTTTTTTTGATGATGTTGGTTACTTCAGCGTTTTCAGTTTCATAAACAACAGGATCTTTTTTTGTTTGATTGTATAAGTAAAATACAACCCAGCCAACTAATCCAATAAATATAAACAGACCGATTATTTTTAATACTTTTTTCATGATTGAAGATGTTAAGTTATTTTGTTCTTTTTGTTTTTTATTCGTGACGTAATGCTTCAATTGGTTTGATTTTAATGGCTTTCATGGCAGGGATCAAGCCTGCAATGAAACCTACTACAATTAGCATTGCCAAAGCGGCTAATGCTAGTGGTAAACCAATTTCAGGGTTAAGGAAGAAAGTTTCTTCTTCGCCGGTGGCTGCAGCTCTGGAAGCATCAATGCCGGCATCAACCAGATAGAGGATGAACGTTCCAAATGCCAGGCCAATAAAACCTGCGATGGTTGTTAGAAAGACTGATTCTGTTAATAACTGACCAATGATTACAGCTGGCCGGGCTCCAATGGCTCTTTGAATACCAATTTCTTTTGTTCGTTCTTTTACGATGATCAGCATTATATTACTGATACCGACAGCTCCTGCAATTAAGGTTCCAATACCCACAACCCAAATCAGAATGTCAATTCCCAGAAAGATGTAGAACATGGTCTGAATTTGATTTTCAATATCAACCTTACCGATTGCATCCGGATCTTCGGGAGAAATTTTATGATTCTTTTGAAGTATGGGGGTAATTTTATCAATTACCTGACTTACCTTAACTCCTTTTTTTGCAGTGAAACCAAAGTAATGCACCTGATCACCATAGTTGAATGTTTGTTGCATGGAAGTAAAAGGAAGGTAAACCGTTTCCTTTTTGTTACTTCCAATATTAATTTGAGGATTGTTACTTTTAAAGACACCCACTACCATAAAATACACCCCGTTTACTCTAATGTATTTTCCTACAGGATCTTCATCCTTGTCGAACATTATTTCGTATACTTTCTCTCCAATAATGCAGACTTTTCTTTTTAAACGAATGTCTTCATCATTTATATATCGACCATAAGGCATGGTGCAGGGATCAATCTTTTTATAAGTAGGATAATCACCCATCACATTAAATGCAGCAGAACGTTTCCCTCTTACTACATTCTCACCACTTCTTAAATTCCAGCCATTAAGGCGGGGTGAGATCACTTCTACTTCAGGTACCTGGTCTTTAATGGCTACAATGTCATCATTGGTAATCATCCAGTGTCTTCCCCTTTTAAATCCTTCAAAAGCAACAGTAGTATTCTCTGACCAAACAAAGGCACTATTGGTAGCAAAATCCTTTACTCCTTCTGTAATACCGTTTTTTAATCCGTTACCGGAGCCAGTCATTACAATCAGCATAAAAATTGCCCAAAAAACACCGAAGGCTGTCAGTACACTTCTAAGTTTATTCTTTTTTATGGCATTAAAAATTTCCTGCCATCTGTCTCTATCAAACATAGATAAGGTTCTAAGGTTAACAATTATTCATCATGTAAGGCTTCGATGGGGCGTATGGCTGAGGCTTTTCGAGCGGGTATAAAACCGGCTACTAATCCGGCTGTTACCAGAATAACCAAAGCCCAAATGGCTACGCCTAAATCTGCTGAAGGATTAAAGAAGGCTCTTTCCAATTCCTGACTGCCTTGTGCAGCTTGCTGGAGTATTATGGATACAAGTGAGAGTAATCCCATGCCGGCAACCAATCCAAAAAATCCTGCCAAAGCCGTTATTAAAACAGATTCAGATAATACCAGCCGTATTATTGAAATGGGTGAAGCGCCAATGGCTTTTCTGATGCCAATTTCCTTAGTTCGTTCCTTTACCAGGATAATCATGATATTGCTTACTCCAACAATACCTGCTATAATGGTCATCACTCCAATAACCCATACAAACATTCTTATTCCGGCAAATACACCTTGTGCCTGTTTGAATGATTCCAAAGTGTTCCAGATGCCAATGGCCTGCTTGTCTTCCGGTGCAACTCTATGTCGCTCCATTAACGTGTTTTGTACAGCTTCTTCAATTCGTTTGTTATCTGCTACGGTCAAGGCGTTGGTAGCAATGGCCATTTCACTCAGTTTGTTATTACCATTATATACACGTTGTGTAGTGGATAATGGGATGTATACTTTTTTCTCATCACGATTCTCTGGATTCTTGAAAATACCTACGACTTTAAAAGGTACTCCGCCAATCCGGATGTATTTACCCATTGGATCTTCTTCCTTGAAGAGATGGTTTTTAACCGGTTCGGAAATGATAACACATTTTCTAAATTCTTTAATGTCCAGTTCGTTGATATAACGTCCGTCCAGCATATCAACAATCGATATTTTTTTGAATTCAGGCATAATTCCTTCTACCCGAAAATCACCATATTCATTTTTATAGGTAACATCGTTGTTTCCCCAGATACTAAAACGACCCGAGAAATTATCAATGTCATCTGCAAACTGACGTTGAATAGTCTTTGCATCCTGATCAGTAAACTGAATGCGTCGTCCGGCTTTTAAACCGTCATGAGCAACCTGAGTTCTGCGGCTCCAGATCCACAATGCATTTTTAGAAGTGCCTCTGAAGTTATTTTCCATGCCATTTTGCAATCCTTTTCCCGAACCCAATAAAAGTATCAGCATGAAAATTCCCCATGCAACACTAAATCCGGTCATGATTGCTCTTAGCTTGTTTTGTTTGAGAGTTGAAAATATCTCTTGTAAATAATCAATCATCGAATAAAAATTAACCGTTTACAAAAATTGATTTCCCGGCTTGCTGATCTGCAAAATGAACATTGGTATGATTAGCCTCAATTAATCCATCCTTTAGCCTGATAACTCTTTGAGTCATATCGGCAATGTCATTTTCGTGAGTAACAATAATTACCGTGATACCACTGTTGTTTACCTCTTTTAAAATGTCCATTACCTCATACGAAGTTTGTGTATCCAATGCTCCGGTAGGCTCATCAGCTAAAATGATTTTCGGATTGGAGATTAATGAACGAGCAATGGCAATACGCTGTTTCTGACCTCCTGAAAGTTCACTTGGTAAATGTTCGCTCCATTCTCTCAAGCCTAATTTTTCAAGTAGATCAAGTGCCATGTTGTTTCGTTTTTTTCGGCTAACTCCCTGATAGTATAATGGAAGTGCTACATTCTCCATTGCATTCTTAAAGGATATAAGGTTAAACGATTGGAAAATAAAACCAATATATTGATTTCTGAATGCAGCAGCTTTTCGTTCGCTCATCTGGCGAATAAGAATATTATTCAAATGATATTCGCCTCTGTCATAATTGTCAAGAATGCCCAATATATTAAGCAACGTTGATTTTCCAGACCCTGATGAGCCCATGATAGATACCATCTCACCTTGTTCGATGTCGATGTCTAACCCTTTCAGCACATGTAATGAGTTGCTGCCGGTTGTATAGGATTTGTGAAGTTGTTTGACACGAATGATACTTTGACTCATAATATTTTTTTCAAAGGTGAATTGTATTCAATGGATTTATTGTTAAAATACGTTATCAACTCTTGTGCCGAATATTTTAATGCACACTGTATCAGATGATAAATATCTTTTGTGCGATTGCGCATTATCGCTTATTAGGGCGAAAGTGTTCATAACCGAACATTATACGCATTCTGCTAATTTCTAGTGTGACGCCAATAGTAGTCAATAGGTTACAGTGTTCGTCCTGTTCGGATACGAACAAAAACGAAAAGAGAGTATATACAATTTTAATAGGAAGTTTTTGTAATTTCATTTTCGGCCCATGGATACTTCTAGCGTATCATATTTAAACCAGTTACCTGACAATGGAAATAAATCAGCTTATAAAGAATTGCCAAAATGGAGATAAGGATGCCTTTGGTCAATTGGTGACCGAATATGGCAATTATGTTTTTTCTGTTGTGTTTCGTATCGTCAATAACGAAGCTGATGCTGAAGATATTTCTCAGAATGTTTTTGTAAAAGCGTGGCAAAATATTAAAAAGTACAATCCTGAGAAGGCAAAATTTACAACCTGGTTATATACCATTGCGGCCCGAATGTCACTAGATTATTTGAAAACAAGCAGAAAAAAGACTGAATTGACAGATGTGCTGAAGTCGGATGTTGATATTGAAAAAGAAATTGATTTGAAGGAGTTGGGTACAATGATTTATTCAGCTACAGATCAATTGTCTGAGCAACAGAAACTAATATTTGTTTTACGCGATCTGGAAGAATTAGATGTGGATGAAGTAGTTGAAATCACAGGATTTTCCAGAAAACAAATCAAAGACAATTTATATGTGGCACGAAAAAAGGTGAAAGAAAAACTTAGCAGACTATTAAAAGTAATGTGATGGAAGAATGGAGAAAAATTAAGCAGCAACCTCGAATAAATGATTTGCAACGATTTAAAAACAATGTTTTAAATCAGATTGAATCAGAAGAGCAGGTAAGAAAGCAACATCGCATTTATTGGTGGCGTGTTGCAGCTTCAATAATTGTATTGCTTTCGGTGGGCAGTTATACATGGATGGAAATTGATACCTATTTAAAAAGGACATCAACTGTTGTTTTTAATAATGATATAAGTTTTGAGAGTCAGGATTATCAACGATGTGATTATCGAATAGCCAATTTATTGAAAAGTTTAAAAGAGGCTGGTTTTGTTATCGATGATCAACGAAATATCATTCAATTCTCTGAGTTGGATGTCAGAAATCTTAACATTAATAATTCTCCTTTTGCATCAGATGTAAGTCAGTTTCTTGCTGGAATGAAAGAGCTTTACCCTTTAAAATATCAAAAGTATAAATCCGGCGAAATGGTGGAGTTCAATTCCTGGCATTTAAAAAAGGACCAACGCTTATGTGATTGGGTGAAATAAAATTAATCATTAAAAGAAGTGAAATGAAAAGGTTTAGATATATATTGTTCGGATTCATGCTTTTAATAAATAGCTGTGGTGGTCCTGAGATAAGATTCTTCACCAGGATTAATGATGATGGTACCGTTTTTAAACGAGTTGTGGCAGTTGGTGATTCTTCCCAAATTTATAGGTATCAGTTTTCGTTTGATATATCAGATGGATGGGATCTGAGTTTTACAAAAGAGATTAAAGATGCAGATACCTTGTTTTGTGCTATTGCTGAAAAAACCTTTTCATCTATTGAGGCCTCAACTGTGTCATTTTCTCACCAGGTTGATTCAGGACAGAAAGAAAATATCAAAATTGACTATGTAAAAAAGTTCAGATGGTTTTTTACCTTTCATGAGTATACTGAAACATTTATGCAACGCTTTCCATATCGACATTATAATATAAATGATTTCTTAAACAATGATGAGAGAGCCTATTTTTTAGCAGATGACACAACGGTTATTAGTCATCTAAATAAGGTTGAGAAAACAGAATGGATAGAAAATGGAGAGCAGAAATTCTGGAAGTATATTTTTAAATCAATTACTAAGGAATATGTTCGACTTATAGATTCATTTGCAATTCAGAACGGTTACAATACTATAAACGAAAATCAGGCCTTGATGATTGATGAGCTACTATATCCTTCATTCGATAATGGCCCAGATTTTAAAGAAGTAGTATCAATGACTGATAGTTTATTGAAGGTAAAATGGGTTAGTGAACTTTATTCTAATGGTTATTTTAATCAATTTGAAGATGATATTGATAACAGAACGATCCTATTAGGTTCAAATAATTATAATATTGAAATTGAACTGCCCGGATTTATTTATCAAACCAATGCCATGCAAGAAGATAAACAGAGTCTGAAATGGCAATTTCGTTCCAGTGATTTTCAATATTGCGATAAAGTTTTGATTGCGTATTATCGCACTGTTAATTGGTGGGCTTTTATCATTACTTTTATTATTATTGCAATTCTGCTTTGGAAGGGATTTGGATATAAAAAGAAAATGACATGAAGTTTATCTTATTAAGTATATGTGCAATTTTGCTGTTGGGAGCTTGTTCAAAACAACCACAAGTAATTATTAAAACCGAATTGGGAGATATTACCTGTGATTTATATTTAAAGGAAGCACCAATAACTGCAGGCAACTTTTTAAAGTATGTTGATGAAGGCCGTTTTGAAGGTGCAAGCTTTTACAGGGTAGTTACTCAAGACAATCAATCCAATAATGATGTGAAAATAGAAGTGGTGCAAGGAGGGTTGTTTAAAGATGAACATCCTAATCATTTGCCTCCAATCGTTCATGAAACAACTGGTCAAACAGGAATACTGCATAAAAACGGCGTTTTAAGTATGGCTCGTAATGAGCCGGGTTCTGCTCAGGCTGATTTCTTTTTCTGTATTGGAGATCAACCAGAACTTGATTTTGGAGGAAAACGTAATCCGGATGGACAAGGATTTGCTGCGTTTGGCATTGTTACTTCAGGTATGGATGTATTATTAAAGATTCATCAACTCGAAAATGAAGGTCAATATTTAAATAAACCCGTAAAAATACTCTCCATTGAACGAATTTAGAGTTTTTATAGAAAAAACTTTCTTGTCGTAACGTATATCTAATCAGTAAGTAGGGGCTCTGATCCCTAGATATTTTTGAAAAACTTTCAATTTTGATTTGGAAGTTTAGAAAAAACTGGCTTATTTTGCACCCGATTTTGAGAACAATGGTTGTCATGAAAAGCAGACAGGGCGGGCGATAGGCTGGTCTTGAAATAATGAAAGCAAAGAAAGTTTTTGACAGAAAGATA